>DASXTB010000327.1:0-5666 GCA_036505615.1 Acidobacteriota bacterium | reverse complement strand
TATCGCATATCGGTTTTTCGGGCCTTAATCGGTTTGAATCGGGCAAACAGACGTTTCGTTGTTATTTTCTATCCTCATGAGCCTGATCAGGTCGGTGAGCGAAGGCCGTTTGGCATTTCTTCTCCATTTAGGCAGTGGATGGTAGTCGTGGTTGCGCCCGGGGCCAAACTGCTGCAAGGCCGACAGCAGTAGCATGCTGTAGCTGGCCACAGCAAAGGCGGGATGCCGCGGTACGGATTTGGGAGAGCGAACTTGTGCCTGTCCTACACCGAGGATGCTCTTTTCATCACGATGATTCACTTCGATCTGCCATCGATCCAAATAAAGCTGGATGAGTAAGTGGGCCTCACTGGCCCTATCGGTGCAGAGTAGAAATGCGGGCTGACGGTAATGGGTGCGCGAATGAACAGAAAGTTTGTAGGGCTGAGGAGCAATGACAATCAATCGCAGAGGGCGTGTCCCAGCGCCTCTTCTCCAAAGTACCCCCATCAGTTGTTTGTATTGGATGTCGCGCCAACTTCCCCCAAAGTAAACTCTCGCTGTGTGCCAGGGGATGTCCGGTTGCTCTCTGACTTGTTCAGGAGTAAATCTGTGGGGATCATATTTACGTCGCGATCCGCAGGCAGGCCAGCACAGTCGAGCGTCTTTTCTACATCGTGCAATCACATCGATGCGATCCAGAGCAGTCTTAAAGAAAGTGCGGTTGCAAAAGCTCCCATCCACTACCAGAGCGATGCGTCTTTGGGCTGCCCCCATCCGGTCCAGAGTGGCACGAAACCCGCAGATCATCTGCAGGCTATCGGTGGAAAGATTTTGCTGCTTGATGAGGTTTCTTTTGCTCCTCGCTGCTCCGCTTGCCAGGCTTCTTGACGGCCGCTGCCTCGGTAAAACGCACCGGAATGGCTCGCGCCGAAAAATCGCCCTCGCGGTAGTGTGCAAACAACAGGGAGGCCTGCACAAAACGCAAAGCGTAAAGGAAGTTGACGTGAAAGGGAGGCGACATGGGATCGCGCTGCCAAGAAGCAGTTGCAATCTTCTTACCGGTCTTAGAAAGTTTGGTGTCGTCCATGGCCAGAGCGATCGGTCCGTCTGGATAACGACGCAGATACTCCAGGGCTGCAGGCTCAAAGAGCCGCTCGGCCTGCCATGCACTGCGCGAGAAAATTTTGTAATCGGCACTCCAATCCTGGTGTTGGCGCGCCAGAGCACAGATGGTGGCCGAGATGGTCCTTGGTGTTTCAGCCAGAGGCAGGGCGATGGCCTGCTCGATGGCCCGGCGCTGGCTACGCTGCTGCTGGAAAACTCCTTGCCAACCTTGTCTGAGAAGAGAGTGGTAACGCTCCGTGAGCATCTTTACTTTCCCCCTTTCAGCGCGAATATGTTTTTGCCGGTGCGCACGAAACGTTCGTTTCGCGCCACCTTCTTGCTTAAGGCCGACACAATCGAATCACGATCCAGGCGTAGGCCATACCCTTTTTCCACCCGCTGCAAGATCTGGCTGATGTGCAACTCCTTGCCGGCACGTTCCAGTACGTCCTCCACCATACTTAGGTTAGATGTACGTTTCTGCCGGTCTTTTTCCTGGGTCGGCGCGCCTTTGAACTTCTTGAGCGCCTTCAACTGCGCCTCCACCGACACGATCAATGCTTCTGCGACTGCGGCTTTGATCTCCTCTTCTTCCATATGCGACACCCCTCCTTCATTCGGCTGGAGGAAGAATGCCATACTAAAGTACGTACGTCAATATAATTATGGAAAGATGTACAGAAATGTCCAAACTCCTCGGCCGCTGAAAGCGGCCTGGAGACGGCCCTCAGGCCGTCTCTCCGCTCCCAAAATGTAGAAACTCCAGAGGTCGCTTTCAGCGGCCTCTGGCCGTTCACGAACCGCCCCTACAGACTAGCGTGGCGCTTTTTGCGTTCTCCGTGTCCTCTGCGGTGAATGTTTGTGAATAACCCAGGCTTATCCGCGCGGCTCGGATCTTTTGTCACGTTCATAGCCTTTTCTGCACTCTGCATCCCAAAAATCAACCTTATGTTAAGTTTATCTGCCACAAAGACTTACGGGAGTTGAATTAAAGTTGACGCTCGCGTTGTCAGGGCCTAAACTTCTTCACCTTGTAAAGAGATCATGCGGTGATAATCGGTCAGACCGGTGTAGAACCGCGTCCTAAATTTCTATTCTAGTTGATGTGCGGATTGCATTTGCAGCGACAAGGAACGGTCATGAAATGCCCGGAATGCGGTAGTGAACTCGTCCTCGGGAGAAATCAAAAATATAGATATGTCGAAAGCGGCCTCGACAATGTTTATCTGACCGGGTTGAACGTACGACGATGTCCTAATTGTAAGACGCGGATACCTGAGATTCCCAACATTCGAGACGTCCATTTGTGCATCGCGCTCTGGCTCGTTGAAAAACCCGCGCCGCTTTCAGGAAAGGAGATCCGCTTTTTGCGTAAGAGCCTCGGAATCAAATCCAAGGAGTTTGCAAAGAAGCTCGGTTATACATCGCAAGCATTTTCTCGCATAGAAAAAGGAAAGTCAGACATTGGAAAACAGGGAGATCGGTTGGTTCGTATTTGGTTCCTGGCTCAAAAAGAAGCGGACCTCGCAAAATACCGTTCCATCTTGGAACCAATGAAGAACTTTGACAAGATCGGGACAAGCCTGTCGAAAGCACCCGCAATTTTCATTGACGTATACCGTGTAGACGAAGCTTGCAACCGCTCAAAGCGCGACGCCGACGCAAGAACAGCTCTTTGAAGCGGTTAAGCTTTTTCTTGCCTCTGGTTTTCAAGCCAGACTGCCCAGTAGGTATTCCGCTTCTTCCTTCGTCTCGAAAGTCAGAAGCCGCGCGAATAGAGTGCATTAGGCCGCCTCATTTCAGCTTATATTCAATATTAAATGGACTATTTTTGACGTAAACGAGAGAATAGAGTGGGATCTGATAACCCGAAAGAGAGCAATCTGTGAAGGCGATCCAGCAAGGTCAGTACGTAAGGCATTCCCAGTACGGTTTGGGTGTGGTCACCTCGTCAGACGCCGACCGCACCATCATCGACTTCGATCTCCACGGGCTCAAGAAGTTTGTCACCAGTCTTATGGCGATCGAGATTATCGAAGGACCAGCCCCGGAACGTCCGCGCGAGAAGCGCCGGAAGAAAACCGCCGCAGCGCCAACCTCCACGGCCAGTACAGGCACCAAGTAAGAGCTTAACGTCCCGCCAGTCTCCAGCTATTGCACTGGTCGAGGCGCTCTGGCTGGGGTTATCGAGGCGTGGTAATGCCACACGCGCCACTGCCCGTCGCGCTTTCGCCACAGTACGGTTGCGCGCCCTTTGATGTCACGGCTCTGGCCGGCCCTGTTAGCCTGAGTCTGCACCCAGGTTCCAACTTGAACGGCATTGTCGCCATCGACAAAAATTTTCATATCCTCGCCAAATTCAAACCGCGTGATCGAATAGTTTGTGGTGGCAGCAGTCCATACACGCCTCAGCCTTTCAAAACCGTAGAGTGGACCCTCGTTAATGTCGTAATAAATGTTCGCACTGTCCTTCTCAAAAACCTGGTCGAGCACTGATAGGTCCTTTGAAACGATCGCCTCTGTAAACTTCTTGGTTTTTGACTGAATTTCCTGCTGTGCATCTTGCGCTTGGGCTATGACCTGCGCAAAAATCAGTGCCAGAGCAATTCGCAAGACCTTGATCATGGCAGTCTCCTTTCAAACTATGCGCGACGTATCTTAACCGTGATCGCACCCAGTGGCAATGGAATGAGTTATACGGATAAACTGAATTGCCGCGCCGCGCCCTTCCGGTCGCGGCTCCGTAGCTGCACGTAGTGGCGTATGGCCAGCCATCGGGGCCGTTTTTATGATCAAAAGTTCAGATTTGTGAACCTTGTGTACACCAAAGGTGGGTTTCATCATGTATTACAATCGCAGGCAGTTTCTGATAAATACGTCCAGTCTTGCGTTTTCTTACCGCTTGTTCAGCCCCCTTGTCTTCAGCCAGGAAAACAAGGCCACGCGACTGATTCTGCTTGGAACAAAGGGCGGGCCGCGCGTGGCCGGGGAAGGGCGGTCGAATCCGTCAACGCTGCTCTTGATCAACGGCACGCCGTACGTCGTGGATTGCGGCTACGGCGCTTCACGGCAACTGATCTCTGCGGGGGTGCCGCTCAACAAGTTGCGCTATATCCTCATCACCCACCATCATTCCGATCACAACCTGGAATACGGGGCCATCATGTACAACGCCTGGGCCGCTGGACTAGATACCCGCGTGGACGCCTATGGCCCAACTGGATTGGAGAAAATGACCCAAGCTTTCTTCCACTACATGAATTTCGACATTGACACTCGCATCGTAGACGAGGGCAGGCCCGACCTGCGCAAGCTGGTTTTCGCGCATGATTTTAACCGGCCGGGCATCGTGCTGCAGAACGACGAGGTGAAAGTGACCGCCGCGCTGGTCCACCATCCGCCGATCAAGCAAGCCTATGCGTTTCGCTTCGACGCCAAGGACCGCTCCCTAGTCATCTCGGGTGACACGACCTACGTGCCCGAGCTGGCCGGGTTCGCCAGGGGCGCCGACGTGCTGGTGCACGAAGTAATGTATCTGCCGGCTATTGATGCTCTGCTCAAGCGGCTTCCAACCGCCGTCAGGCTGCGCGAGCACCTGCTGGCGAGCCACACCGACTCTGAAGGCGCAGGCAAGATTGCGGCTCAGGCGGGCGTTAAGACTCTGGTGCTCTCGCACTTTGTTCCCGGAGATGATCCATCAATCAGCGATGACCAGTGGGCGGAGGGTGCACGCAAACACTTCAAGGGCCGCATCGTCGTCGGCAAGGATTTGATGGAAATAGCGCCGTAGTGAGTAGGAGCTGGTGGGAAGCACCTCCGCTTCGCGGGCTTATTGGAGAGACGCCCCGCGGGGCGTCTCCTTGCCCCGCGAAGCGGCGCTATTGGAGAGACGCCCCGTGGGGCGTCCCCTGCACGATGAAAGATTGCGCTGGAGACGGCCCTCAGGCCGTCTCTCCAAACTGTCCAAACCCGAGAGCCCGCCTTAGGCGGGCGAAAGAATCCAATTCAGAGAGATGGCGACAGTTCTAATGCGCATTTGTGCCGGAACCCTGCTGCGGTTCCGGAAATTCATTCGCCGCTACCGGATTTCGCGAAGGAGCTCGGCAGCATCCAGTTGTCCCCAGTGGTAGCCGATCTCCGCACTCAGTCGCTTCACCTGCTCCGCTTCGGAACGCGCCGCTGTGAGATCTTTTGCGGCCAGATGTGTCCATCCCAAAGCCACGCGGATATCGGTCTCATAAATACGATAACCGCCCGCGGCCGCATATCGTAGGGCTCCCTCAGGGGTGCCAAATTCATCGGTAATGGCGTAACTCAACGCTTCTTCCAAATCATTGTGGGACGCATCGCTTTCGTGTTGACTCGCCCAGCGGCCCCGCGCCAGCAGGACTTCGATGAGCGCCGGCAGATGCGAGATGCTGCGAGCCAGTTCCAGCGCCTTGTCGTAATTTCGGTGGGCACCAGTCACGTTCCCGGCTCCGGCGTCCAGTTCGCCCAGAATACGATGACATTGGCTCACGGTTCTAATCCATCCAGAGCCCTTGCATATGTCCAGGTTTGACTCGGTGACTTGGCGGGCA
>DASXTB010000326.1:0-17283 GCA_036505615.1 Acidobacteriota bacterium | reverse complement strand
CTCTGGTGAGCAGCCAGGGCGGGAGTGGGAGAGCGCGAGAGCGGGAGAGCGGGGGAGTGGGAGCGCGGGAGAGTGGGAGAGGAGCGGAGTGGGTGAGCGGGGGGGCGGGAGAGCGGGAGGGGGGGGGGGTGGGTGTGTGGGGGTGTGGGAGAGCGGGGGAGTGCGGCGCGGGGGAGTGGGGGAGCGCGAGAGTGGGGGAGTGGGTGAGCGGGAGAGCGGGAGTGGAGGGATGAGATTTTCTAGTAGACTCGCCCAATCTCACGGTCTCTTTCACCCACTCACCCACCCTCCCCCTCACCCGCTCTCCCGCTCCCCCGCTCACCCACTCCGCTCCTCTCCCACTCTCCCGCGCTCCCACTCCCCCGCTCTCCCGCTCTCGCGCTCTCCCACTCCCGCCCTGGCTGCTCACCAGAGCTGCCCCCCCGACACGGTGACGTCCTGGCCCGATATTCCGGAGGACTCTTCCTGCGCCAGAAAGCGAGCCAGGTGACCGATCTCTTCCGGCGAGATTATCCTTCGCTGAGGATAAGTCTTCTTGATCTCTTCCAGCTTTGCGTTCGTATCCACCCCTTCGTTCCTGGCAATCGAGTCGATCCACATCCTGCCAAAACCGGTATTCACCCAAGTGGGACAGATGGAGTTTACGGTGATGTTGTGTTCACCCACTTCCAGGGCCAGCGCTCGGGTCAGCCCAAGCACACCTGCCTTGGCCGCGCAATAAGCGCCGTTGCGCGGCCCGCCTACATTGCCGGCCGTGCTCGATATGTTGATAACCCGCCCCCACTTGTTTTGGATCATGTGCGGGAGCGCCGCTTTTGTGCAGTAATAGGTACCGTTCAGATTCACGTCGATGACTCTAAGCCAAAGCGCATCGTCGTGATCAACGATCAGTTGCTCGCAGGTCATGCCGGCAGCATTGACCAGAATGTCCAGCCGTCCGAACTCGGATACGGCGGCCTCGATGAAGCTCTTTGCGTCGGAGGGCACGGTCACATCTAAAGGCAGTGCCAGAGCTTGAACTCCCAGCGCATTAATTTCACTTTTCGTCTTCTCCAGGTCGTCGGGCGCGAGCAGATTCACAATCTCTCCCGGCCTGCTGGTTGCCCGGTCTCGCGTCAACGATCCGATGGCGACATTTGCGCCGTCAGCGGCAAGGGCCTGTGCGATGGCGCGCCCCATACCACTCGCTCCTCCTGTCACTGCCGCCGCTCTTCCTTTCAGCTTCATTCGAGAATCTCCCGGAATGATTTTTATGACGACTTAGTACTCTAATTCGTAAGTACGGTAACGTATATCATTTGGCCACAGATTAACGCGAATGAACGCGGATATCCTGAGCGATAAGAGGAAAAAGAAGGGCTAATTGGGGGCCTGTCGTGCTCAGGATATCCGCGTTCATTCGCGTTAATCTGTGGCCAATAATCCTAAATACGTTATCGTATTTACGAATGTGAGTACTAAGTGCCCCACTGAATCTTGTTATTGGTCAGGTTCACGAATACCGACTTTGCCTTGGTGTAAGTCCGATAGGCCTCCATGCCAAAGTCTTCACCAAGCCCGCTCTGCTTCTGGCCTCCGTAGGGAACTGACGGTTCCCAGTACTCGACTGTGTTAGCCCAAATCATCCCAGCTTTAATAGCGGAAACGGCCCGCAATGCCCGGCCAAGATTGGTGGTCCATACGGAAGCCGCCAAACCGTAAACGACGTTGTTAGCAAGCTCAATGGCCTCTGCCTCGTCCTTGAAGGTCAGCACCGACAAGACGGGACCGAAGATTTCCTCCTGAGCGATGCGCATCTGCGGTTTCACTCCGGTGTAGATGGTGGGCCAGACAAAGTAGCCTTTCGTAATCTTTGGGTCCTGATGCGTCGAGCCGTCTAGGTAGACTTGTGCTCCCTCAGCTTGACCGATCTCCAGGTAGCTCACGACGCGCTCGTACTGTGCCCGGCTGACAAGAGGCCCAAGATCGGTTTCCTCACGTGTGGGATCTCCGACTCGCAACGCCGTCGCTCGTGGAGCGAGCTTCTGTAAGAATTTTTCGGCGATCGATTCCTGCACGATTAGCCGCGATCCGGTGGTGCAGATCTGTCCCGCATTGAAGAAACTGCTGAAGAGCACACCCGCCACGGCCTGATCGAGATCTGCATCCTCAAACACAACGCTGGGGCTTTTGCCGCCCAGTTCCAGTGTCACGGGAATTACACGGTCGGCCGCGGCATGCAGGATTTCTTTACCCACCGCGGTGCTGCCGGTAAACGAAATCTTGTCGATGGCCGGATGCCGCACCAGGGCGGCTCCCGTCTCGGGACCCCCGTTGACTATGTTAACCACACCGGGAGGAATTCCGGCTTCCAGGCAAATCTTTCCCAGCTCCACTGTGGACAGCGGAGTCTGCTCTGCCATTTTCAGGACAACCGTATTGCCGGCCGCCAGCGCTGGTGCAAGTTTGATGCATGAATTCAGAAACGGATAGTTCCACGGGACAATTCCAATCACGACGCCGTAGGGCTCGCGGACGGCGTAGTTGAACAATCCCTGCTCGGCCGGCACCACGACGCCCCGGTACTTGTCCGGAATTCCGCCGTAATACTCGAAGATGCGGATACAGCAGGGAATGTCTCCATACTTGTTATCCTTGTAAGGCTTGCCGCAGTCGAGCGCATCCAGCATGGCCAACTCGTCGGCCCTGCGCCGGATGACTTCTGCGACTTTGCCGATCAGCCGGCCCCTCTCCCACGGAGCCATTCGCGCCCAGGGGCCTTCGTCAAAAGCGCGCCGCGCCGCTCGCACCGCGCGGTCGACGTCGGCCTCGTTTCCATCAGCAACCTCTGCCAGGACTTCTTCTGTTGCCGGGTTGATTGTAGGAAATGTCTTTCCAGCCAGGGATTCCACTTCCTGGCCGTCGATTAAATGACCGATTTGCATGGTTACTTTCCTGAATGCTATTAGTTGTTACAAATGTTGAATATTGTTCATCGTTTCATGGAGAACTACGTTGGATTTGAACGTGCTCATCAGCCCCGCAAAGCGGGCTAAGCGCAGCGAAGCCGCGCCGTCCGCGAAGCGGACCAGTAGCAGTAGCCGGGGGTGCCGACGCGCAGAGCGCGAGGCACCCCCGGTCGGCGATTCAGAAAATAATCGGACCGCGCTAGCGGTCCCATTTTCCTCGTTTTTTCTTCGCACATTCCTTCCCAGACCCTGCGTTGAAGCCAACGGGGTTGAAGAGCACCTAGATTTCCTTATCTCACAAGACAAAAACTTGGGACGGACGCACCTACGCCGAACCTAATGGGACCGCTTGCGCGGTCCGGGCGATATGGGGGACCGCAGACCGGGGGTGCCTCGCGCTGCGCGCGTGGGCACCCCCGGCTACTGCTATGCGTCCGCTTCGCGGACAAAGAGACGGCCCACCGGCCGTCTCTCCAAAATGTCCCAACTCGAGAGGCCGCTGAAGCGGGCTCGACTCGACGTGTCGTTTCAAAAAATGTCCAAACTCCAGAGATCGCAAAGCGGGGGGCAGAGTTTGCATCCCGCCCCACGACTTCCCCCGATGTGTTATTTAGGGTAACCGAACCGGGCCGTACAAAAGAATTCTTTCGCCCCGCCAGGCGGGGCTCTCATGATTCTTGGGTTTCTAAATCCCCGGAGGGTTCCGCTTCACTCCACCCGGGGCTACAATTCCATCGCCCGCTCCGCGGACTTTCCCTTGCAGTGCACTAGTACAGCAGTTTCAGCGCAAACTGGATCAGACGGGGATCGGAAGCTGCGAATATTCTCCCAAAGGCGGAACTGTCGAAGTTCCTGGATGGGAGGCATTCGAAGCACGAGAAGTTCGGGTGATTCGCCGCATTGAACATTTCAAACCGGAACTGCACGTTCAATCGCTCCTTTACGCGCGTGTTCTTGAAGATTGAAAGATCTACGTTCTTGATGCCCGGTGTTTCTATCGAGCCTCGCGGTGCCGTTCCAAATTGGAACTGGGCTGGGCGCGCAAAAGCCTTTGTGTTAAAGGCCTGATCGACGCTGAAAGTGAAATCACGGTTGGGATTCCCGATCTGATCGGGCCGCGTCGCCCAACCCATGTTGGTGAAAGCGCCGCCGGTGACGGTCACGTGAAAACCAGTCTGAAAGGCCATGATGGAATTAACCTGCCAGCCTCCCAGCAAAGCGTTAACGGGGCCTGAGGCGTCTCCGAGGACGGCACGTCCCCTGCCGACGGGAAGTTCCCATGTATAACTGATCGACAGTCGCTGGCGCACGTCGTCGGGAGTAAGGCCCCGGTCAAGCCTTCGGTTGAGAGGATTCTGAAATCCGCCTTCCTGTCCTGGAGTGCCGTAAACCTCGCTGCCGTAACCAATCGACTTGGCCCACGTATAAGACCCGAGCACGCTGAAACCCTGCGAGTACCGCTTTTCCAATCGCAGCGCCATGGCGTTGTAGAAGTTATTGATGTCCGATTGGACTTGCGTGACCCCGCTGAAGCTTTGAAAAGGCCTGCGAGAATTTAGACTTCCAGAACCAGGAGTAAGCGGGTTGTTGGTGGGGAACCGTTGCGCCAGATGGTGCGCGCTGTTGCCGAGGTAACCCAGGTCGAACAGCACGTTGCCGGGAAGCTCGTGCTGAACGTTCAAACTCCACTGCTGAACATCGCCCCAGTGCAGGTTCGGATCCAGACCGGCAATGCTGAAGCGGGTACCGCTCAGGAGTACCTGGCGAGCGCCGCCTACGTCGAAGTTGTAGTCAGGAATGGTGGGTCTGAATGCATCCGACGCGTTAGAAACATTCACGCTGAACGGAATCATCCTTTGACTGTTCACTCCGAAGTCGCTGAACGGAAAATAGACGAACGACACTCCATAACCTGCACGCAGAACGGTGTTTTTCAGGTGCGGCAACTGGTAAGCGAAACCGACCCGGGGAGCGAAGTTGTTGTGGTCCCCAATAATGATTGAATCGCGGTCCACTCTCCGGTGCGGGAGTTTTAGATCCGCTTCGGTAATACCTGACCCGGGCAGCGGATTATCCAAAGGAGCGCGTTTGGCGTAGACAAGCTCGCCCGTCTTCGGATCCATATAACCCTGGCGGCCAAACTTATCGACCGGCGAGGTGAACAGCTCGTAGCGCAACCCGAGGTTGACAGTCAGGTTCTGCGAAACCTTCCAGTCATCCTGAAAGAACGCGTTCCAATTAGTGGTGCGCGTCCGACCGATGTCTCCCAGGTAGGTAATCGCGTTGCTGGCGGGGAGTCCCAGCAGGAAGTCAGCAAATCCTTCGGACAGCGGAATGCCTGGCAAACCGGTGAATTGTCCCGAGAGGCTGTAAGATCCGCTGGGCGAACGGGCGATGAAGTAGTCGTTCAAAATCCGCCGGACATCGATCCCAAACTTCAAGCTGTGATTCTTCTTTGTGTACGAAGCGATGTCGACCCACTGATAGATGTTGTCGATATTGCCGTAGGGCTCTTCGTCTCCCAAACCAGTGAAACCAGCTATGCCGAAAATGGGAAACCCGGAAATCTTGCTCCCTGGACTCCCCGAGATCCCCAGTGTGCCGGCGAAGTTGGTACCCTGTCTTGGGTTGATCCGGCCGAAATTCAATCGGTTGTACCCGGCACGCGCCTCGTTGACTAACTGCGACGAGAAGGTGTGAACCCAATTCAGGGCCAGGTTCTTACCCAAATTCGTTATATCGTCTCCGCCCATATTGGGAAGCACCCCAGGGTTGCTGGCGACTAAGTTGCTCTGCGCATAGCGCACAAAGATGTTGTCTTCGGCCGAAATCTGATGATCCACGCGGGCATTGATCTGGTAGTTGTCTCGCTTGAATGGATTGTTATTGATGTAGTTTCGCTGTGGATCTCCCGGATTGTTAGGTTGTGGGTAGAACTTCAGCGCCTTGAGCGCTACCGGATTGATCCGGTCGCTTGGAATGATGTTTCCCTGAAACGGGTCTCGCAGAAACTGGAGGTTGGACGGGCTGACCGGCTTGGAGGGATCAAAGTTGGGATTGGCGCGAGTGGTCTTAGGATCATAGATGGTGTAGCCGGCCTTGGAAAAATCTCCAGTGAGTATCGGACCCGATGGAACGCGAGCGATCTGGACTAAAGCTCTGCGCTCCTTTAGGTGTTCTTCGTTGTAGAAGAAGAAAGTGCGGTTTTTTCCGTCGTATAGCTTCGGGATAACTACCGGACCGCCGATGCTGCCGCCGAACTGGTTGCGCTTCAGGGGCTCTGCATGCTTGCCGCGATTAAAGAAGTTGCGGGCGTCAAAGACATCATTGCGCAGAAACTCAAACAGGCTGCCGTGAAGTTCGTTGGTTCCCGACTTGGTGGCCACGTTGATAACAGCACCCGAGGTCTGCCCAAATTCCGCCGAATAATTGCTGGTCTGGATTTTGAATTCCTGAACCGCATCGACCGATGGGGAGACGGCAAAATAGCCACAGTTGGGAGAGGTATTGGAAATGCCGTCCAACGTAAAGTTGTTGTTGGTGGGCCGGCCGCCCACGGCTGTTACCGCGATACCCTGCAAAATCGCGTTGAAGTGCCCTGGGGCAGAAGCGTGTGTGGCGGGTATGAGAAAGGCCAGTTCCATGAACTGGCGGCCATTCAAGGGTAGATCGACGACGCGCTGGTTTTCGATCACCTGGCCAACCGAAGACGATTCAGTATTCAACAATGGGACTGCACTCTCGACCTGCACAGTTTGTGATACCTCACCAACGGCAAGTTGCAAGTCAACGCGCACACGCTGCTCGACCTCGACGATTACACCCGTGATCATCTGCTTTTTGAATCCAACCAACTCTCCGCTCACTGAGTAAGTTCCAGGCTGCAGAAACGGAACCGTATAAGCACCCGCCTCGTTTGTTACGACCACCTTGGCGACGCCAGTCGCACTGTTTGTAACGGTGACGGTAACACCCGGCAGAACCGCCCCCGAAGCGTCGGTTGCCGTCCCCACGATGGTTCCGGCTACCGTCTGCGCCGACGCGTTTTGAACCTGAGACCAGGTTAAGACGGAAATCATCAACGCCATTGCCAGATAAGCAAACCCTCGAAGGTCTTTCTGCACTCTCATATGATTCTCCTGTCTGAGGTGAAGCGACGCTTCACTAAGAGTGGGTTGACGGCAGTGCCGGTCCTTGCGGATCTGAAAAGGGGTAACACCAATACAGAGCCCATGAAATGATACAAGAACCCCCCATGAACCAATCTGAGGATTATTGGTTTCAGACTAGTTGTGGTTTCAGAGGCTGTCAATCTTTTTTAGGCGTTTTTGCCTGAGCGACGCCCCGATTAATTAAGTTTTCAGCTTTACGTTCTCCGGATCGTAGAGCGGCTCCTTGGTCACCGTGCCAGTGTATCGTCTGCCAAAGTACTCCACATCCACTTTGGTGCCTTCGGTCGCGTACTCGACGGGGAGATAACCATATACGATATGCCGGCCCACCGAATAGCCGTAATTGGTACTGGTGACGTAGCCCAGCACGCGCTCCCCATCCAGGAGAGGTTCTTTTCCCAGTGCAACACCGTTGGGGTCATCGACAGTGATGCAACAGAGCTTACGGCTGACTTCCCGTTCTTTAATGCGCAGCAGCGCGTCTCGCCCCAGGAAATCGCCCTTTCTAAACTTCACGGTCCAGCTAAGTCCTGCTTCATAGGGGTTGTAGTCGGTGTGAATGTCCGCACCCCAGAGGCGATAGCCTTTCTCCAAACGCAGAGAGTCGAAGGCCCCGCCGCCTGCGGCAATCAAGTTGAAAGGCTGCCCCGCCTCCCACAGCGTGTCCCATAGCCTCAGGCCGTATTCGGTCAGGGTGTAGATCTCCCAACCCAGTTCGCCCACATAAGAGACGCGTAGCGCCAGCGCCGGCGTCGTATCGACCGTAAGCTGCCGGGCGGTAAAGTAGGGGAAGGCAAGATTGGAAATATCCTCGACACACACCCGTTCCAACACGTCGCGCGCTCTTGGTCCCCACAAACCCAGGCTGCAGTATTTGGACGTGACATCAGCCACCTGAACGGAGCCGTCGCTCGGCGCATTTGTGCGAATCCAGGCCAGATCGTGCATCCCCACGGCGCCTCCGGTGAGCACTAGAAAACGAGCGGGTCCCAAACGCGTTACTGTCAAATCACACATGATTCCGCCCTTTTGATTGAGCATTGAAGTGTAGACGACTTTCCCCTCCGGCTGATCCATCTGGTTGGTGGTGATAGACTGCAAGAACGCCAGCGCTCCGGAACCCGTTACCTCAATCTTTGTAAAGGCAGTCAGGTCATATAGGGCAACACTATTCCGCGTTGCCCAGTGTTCTCCCCCCTGAATAGGCGACCAATACCGCGCTTCCCAACCGCAGCGGGTGGGCCAGTGGTGACCGTCTAAAAGGCTTGCATTAGCTTCAAACCACTGTGGCCGCTCCCACCCGGCAGTCTCAAAAAAAACTCCACCCTGTTGTTGCAGGCGAGCGTGGAAGGGACTGAGACGCAAATTGCGCGGATGTTGGATCTGCTGGAGAGGATGAATAATGTCGTAGACCTCCCGGTATTGTTGCGCGCCACGAGTCTTAACATAGGAACTGGCATGGGCGTGGGGAGCGAAGCGATTTAAGTCGGCCTCTCGAAGGTCAATACTGGGCGAACCGTGCGTCATCCATTCAGCTATGACCTTTCCTACGCCCGCGCCATGCGTAATCCAAACGGCCTCGGCCACCCAAAATCCGCGAACATCCAGCGACTCGCCCAGAACGGGCAGGCCGTCCGGCGTGAAGGAAAATATTCCATTAATCTTATATGCCAGCTCAGCTCTGCGCAGCGCCGGGAGAAGCTCGACGGCTGCCTGATAGGCCGCTTCAAAGTGCTCCGGAGTAAACTCCATAACCGAGGGCATAATTTTCGCCTCTTGGTGGCTGAGAATATCTTCCGGGTCCACCAGCAGTGGCTCGTGCTTATAGGAGCCGAGACCATAGCAGTCGGCATGTTGGCGGAAATACATGGAGTGGTCCTGGTGACGCAGGATGGGATGCGCCACTTCTCGCGTTTCTCCGGCCAGTTCTGGAATGGGCGACGTCTTTGCATATTGATGTTGTACCGGCGTCAGCGAGATGGGCACTCCGGCCATTCGACCGATGCGGGAACCCCAGATGCCGGCACACACCAGCACCGTTTCCGTAGCGATGCGCCCTCTGGAAGTGAGGACTGCTTGCATCCTGCCATTTTTCACTTCCAACCCGGTGACAGTAGTGCCGTCGTAGAAGGTAGCGCCGCGCTGCTTGGCGGCACCGGCCATCGCTTCTCCGGAAAGCACCGCCTTGACGATGCCATCAGAGGGGACGTAATAAGCGCCGTGAATTTTAGTTGCGTCCAAGAGGGGAATTTTTTCCTTGGCCTCTCCAGGAGTGATTAGTTCTGCCTCTATCCCCCAGGATTTGGCGATCCCTCGCTTGCGCTTAAGGTCCTGCCAGCGCTCTTTGGAATAGGCGACCTCCAGACCACCGACCGGATAGAAACAGGGCTGGCCGTTTAGCTCCAGATTGGAATAAAGATTCACCGAGTACTTGGCCAACTCTGTCATCATCTTGGAAAAATTGGTTTGAAATGCCAGGCCAGGCGCGTGAGAGCTGGAGCCACCTGCCGCAAATAGCGGTCCCTGTTCCACCACGATGATGTCACGCCAGCCCATCTCGGTCAGATGATAGACAGCGCTGCAGCCGACGATGCCGGCGCCAATAATGACTAAGCTTGCTTGCTCTTGCATTTAGAGGATTCGGTTTGAGGTGTCTTTCCCAGTCTCCTGAGCGGTGAGACGGCCGAGCCGAAACATTTCAACTTCGTGGCGCGTCTCACCTTTCTCCGCCAGATCAGCCATAATCTCACCGATGACACTGCAAAACTTGAAGCCGTGTCCTGAGAAACCTGCGGCGATCGTAATAAGCGAGGCGAATGATCCGCGTCAGGCCGTGTGAAGAGCCCATCTCGTGCGGGGTGTCGAATCGCTCCAGCCCAAGCACTTTGCAGCCACGCCGCGCAAGCTGATAGAGAACAGCGCTCCCCATGCCACCAATGCCGACGACGATCGCATCGTAAGATTTCGAGGCAAGCTTCATGATTGCCGATTTCGGATTGCGGAGGATGTCGATTGCGGATTTCGGATTATGTCGATTGCGGATTATGTCGATTGCGGATTTCGGATTGCGGATTCCGCAAACTGGGCAATCTGAAATCTGAAATCCGCAATCCGAAATCCGCAACCGGTAGAATCCGAAATCCGAAATCTGAACAATCATCCTTCCCGCATGAATTTGTAGGCCTCGGTGGCCGACTGCGGGTGCTGATAGTCGATGACCCATTCACGTTGTTCAAAGGGCTGTTTACCGAGCATTCGCGCCATCTGACGGATGTGCGACCCCTGGCATCCGCAACAGCCTCCAATGTAATTGACTCCAAGATCCAAGGCACGCTTGGCAAAATCGCCCATTTCGTAACGGGTAAGTTGGTGGGGATCAAGTTTGTCTGGAAAAGCCTTTAGTCCAGTGAAGAAGGGAACCTCAGGCGTGCACCGATACGCAGGCGGTTGCGCGGCAACATAGCAGCTCACCGCCTTTCGCATCTGCTCCACTACAGGGAGCATGTAAGTGGGATCGAGCCAGCAATTCGTGCCCACGATATCCGCGCCGGCGTCCTCGAGAATCTTGGCCGCTTCTCCGGGAGTTCTAGCATCTCGCGTTTTAGGGCTATCAAATGACAGCGTGACCATCACGGGAAGACCGGTCTTCTTGGCGCGTTCCAGAGCGATCAGTGCTTCACCCACCCAAAGAAACGTCTCGCAAATAAAAAAATCAACGCCATGCTCCATCTGGTAGCCGATCTGGTCGTCAAACAAGCGCCGGCACTCATCGGCAGCTTTTGGATCAGCCTCCTTATATTTCCACGTCAGCGACAGATCGCCGGCAACGAGTGCTTTGTCTCCGGCGACCTCGCGGGCAATCTTAACCGCGGCTCTATTGATCTCACCCAACCTGTTGGCATAGCCGATCTGCGCCAGTTTGTTCTCGCTGGCATAGAAGGTGAGCACCTGCAAAACTTCAGACCCGGCGTGCAAGAACTCTTCATGAAGGGCACGCAGGGCGTTCGGATGTTCAATCGTAACCTCGGGTGTGAAGGGTCCGGCCTGCACGTATCCGCGATTCTCCAAGGCCAGCAGGTACCCCCCGTCGCCCAGTACCACTCCTTTTTTCAAACGTTCCAAAATTGATTCTGCCATGCGAGATGCCTCCTTATATACTTTAACTCATCTGAACTTTTGAAGTTCCCTGCGGGCTGGTTGCTTCCAACAATCTCGGTTGAATGGAAAGCTTTCGCTTGCTCGGGTTTTGGCCGGACGATTATGGATATCGCGTCGGCGCCTTGTCAAGAACGGGCCGCCTAACTCGGATTATTCACGAACTGAAAGAACCGGCCACAGATTACACGGATTACAGGGATAAGATCGGGGTCGGTTGATGGGCACCAACTTGCAGTGTGACGGGCGGAGCCGTTCATCGTGCCCATTCCCCGACCCCGATCTTATCCGTGTAATCAGCGTAAATCCGCGGCTAGATCTTTTAATTCACGAATAATCCGGGCTAACGATTCTTCTTAAACGGTTCTAACGGTTCGGTGATACGCAGCGTTTGGTTGGCTGCAATTTTTTCCAGTCGCTGGGTAATGCCGCTCGGCCAGCGTACTTCCACCAGGTCGACGCTCTGCGCGCCGCCCAGACCGAAATGCAGCCGCAAATCCGATTGCGAGGCCCAGCTTCCGCCCGATCGTACTTCGTCGATTTGTGCGCGTCCTTGGCACACGATCCCCACCCTGGCGCCGATAGCGCTGCGGTTTGACCGCGTTCCGACAAGTTTGAGCGCCAGCCAGTTATTCCGGTTCCCTCCTCGATTGAGCAACAGCGTGGGCGGAGCGCCGCTGTTGCTGACCAGGATATCCAGATCGCCATCATTGTCGATATCTCCAAAGGCCGCGCCGCGCGCCGAGCGTTCCAGCGTAATGCCTGGACCGGAACGCAAGGAAACATCTTCGAAGGTGCCATCGCCCAGGTTTCGATAGAGTGCCTTGGGCTGGTGGTAGTGGGTCGCAAGCCCGTATTGGTCGATCTCAGGATAGATATGACCGTTGGCGAAAAAGAGATCCGGCCATCCGTCATTGTCGTAATCGATGAAGCCGGTTCCCCAGCCGAGTAGACGCGTGTTCCATCTTCGAAGAGATGTCGAGCTTGTATCGGTGAAAGTGCCATCGCGGTTGTTGCGATACAGAGTCGGCGTGTCGTCTGAGAAATTCGTTACTACCAAGTCCAGAAAGCCATCGCCATTGTAGTCGGCCACACCCACGCCCATTCCCGCCTGCTCTTTGCCGTCTTCATTGAAAGCAGCGCCGGATTCGACGCCAATGTCCGTGAATGTACCGTCAGTGTTGTTGTGGTAAAGAATGTGGGGCGTGGAATCGCAGGCGACGTAAATGTCCGGCCACCCATCGTTGTCAAAGTCGGCGACGACGACGCCCAGCCCGTAGTAAAGGCCACGCTCGTGCAGGATTCCCGCTTTCTTCGAAACATCCGTAAAAGTACCGTCGCCGTTGTTGTGATAAAGGAGATTCTGCGCCCCTTTCAGACCGCGCGGCCCGCAAAAAACCGGAATCCCTTTCCAGCGGCAGCTTGTCGCTGATGAGCCAGGGAGAGGAGCGGTCGCAATGTCGAAATCTACATAATTGGCGACAAACAGATCGAGGAATCCATCCCGGTCATAGTCAAGAAAGGCGCATCCGGTCCCCCAACGCCGCTCCGTCGTGCGCAAACCGGCGCTGCGCCCCACTTCGGTGAAGGTCCCATTGCCATTATTCTTGAAAAGCAGGTTGTCTCCATAGTAGGAGACGAAGATATCATTCCATCCGTCGTTGTTGAAATCCCCCACACACACTCCTTGTCCCCAGCCTGAGTATGCGAGTCCCGCTTGTCGCGTAACGTCTCGGAACCGGTTATTCCCTTCATTGTGATAGAGGTGGTTGGTCGGTTTTGAACGCTGGTCAGAGTCTTCCAGCGGGCTGCCGTTCACCAGGAATACGTCCAACAGGCCATCGTTGTCGTAGTCAATGAAAGCAACACCGCTGCCCGTACTCTCCAAGATGTATTTCTTGTTTTTTTCTCCACCCGCTACCGTTACTGCGTCGATGCCTGCTTTGGCGGCAATATCAATAAACTGGATGTCGGATTCGCCGCTCGGCCCTCCTGAGCCCGAAGTTCTTCCTCCAGCCGCGAGCAATGCGATGCAGCCGGCGGCGCTGAGAAACCGCAGTGTGTAGCTCACTTGTCTTTGAGATAGGCAAGATAGTAATCGATCGGCTTCAGTTCTGAGCTTTCGGGGTTTTCCCGGGGCGCATCCGTAGTCCTAAGTTTTTCGAAAAGCCCCTTCTCTTCCTCGGCTTTCGCCTTGTCGCCGCGTCGCGAATAGAGCCGGAACAGCAAATAGTGCGGCTGCGGATCCTTGGGGGAAAGTTCCACGGCTTTCTTGAGGACGGCTTCCGCTTCCGCGTCGGACCCTTTGTCTAGATAAATCGAGCCTAACTTAGCCAGCCTTTCAGGCGAAGGATCAAGCTGTGCCGCTTTGCGAAGCTCGACCAAAGCCGGCTCGAGATTTCCCTGACGCGAAAACGCCAGCCCAAGGGCAAAGTGAAACTCCGCCCGCTCAGGGCTGTAATCTAATGCTTTTCTATAGGATGCGATTGCCTTCTCCAACTGGTTCTGCTCCTGGTAACAATTCCCCAGCAGAAAGTAAGGTTCATCGTAATCAGGGCTGAGGCGTACCGCCTCGGCCAGTTGTTTTTCTGCTTCTGCCAGTTGGTCACTTGCCAGGCAAGCTTGTCCAAGCCCCACACGGATTGTCGCCGAGTCAGGTCGCTTTGCGGCTACTTTTTGGAACAGCTCGAGCGCCTGGCGCGGCGCTCCAGCGCTTATCATGATCAAGCCCATCTGGAAGTAAAGATCTGCTGAGTTTGGATCCACTTCGGTTCCTTTTCTTAAGGCCTCCAGAGCAGGTCCCCATTGCCTCAGCTTAGCCAGCACGTTTGCCAGCAGTTGGTAGTAAAAGGCGCCGTCGTTCCCCAGCTTGCTCGCGTCAAGCGCCCGCAATCTTTCCAGTGCGGCTGCGTGATTCCCCGCCTTATGCAGCGCCGCTGCCAGTTTCAGGCAAGCTTCGACGGAGGCCGGATCCCGGCTGACAATCCATTCGAATTCTGCCGCCGCTTCTTTGTATCGGCCCAAGTCGAGCAAAAGCGCTCCCAGCGCCATGTGGCCGACAGCCGGATTCCCGGCCGCCAGCGATTTCTGGAACGCGCTCCTGGCTTGCTCGACCAGTCCCAGATTCCGATAGGCCTCCCCCAGTGCCACATAATACTCGGAGGGCGGAGATGGGTTTCGCTGCGCGGCCCGTTCAAGTGCGGAGCGCGCCGCGGGCCAGTCCCCCTTCTTCTCCAGCACTAGCCCCAGTTTGTAGTACGGTTCCGGCGCGTCAGGGCGAAGCCGGATGGCTATCTCGAGATGACGCACCGCCTCCGCGATTTGCCCCAGCCGGGCAAACGCTGTGCCAAGCAGGTTCTGAATCTCGGGAACACTGGCAAGGGTGTCTTCGGGCAGCGTCTTTTCTAACAGCGTAACGGCAGCCTGCGCGCCGCCTTGTTCAAGTTGAGCTTTAGCCAGATTGAAAAGGACAGAGACGTCTGACGGCGCCTTGCGCCGCGCCGCCTCTAGATGGGCAATGGCTTCGCCGTATTTTCGCTCACCCAAATACACAATGCCCAGATTGTAATGGCTCGAAGTATTTTCAGGATCGACTTGAAGGGCCTGCCGGAACGCTTCCACTGCGCGTTCGATATCTTTTTTGCGCACGTAGGCAATTCCAAGATTGTTGAAACTTGCCGCTGCTCTTGGCTCAAGCTCAATGGCGCGCTGATATTGCCGGATCGCATCGTCGATCTGTCCCAGCCGGTCATAAACCGAGCCGAGCAGGTTGTGGACTTCTGGACGAGGAGTGTCTAACTGGATTGCTTTAAGGAGCTTTGTCTTCGCTTCCTCCAGCCGGCTTTGCCTCACCAGCTCGAGCGCTTGCAGGTAGCGATCCGGTCCTTCTTGCCGGGCAACGCCACCAGCAGAAGATGGGAAGAAAAGTATCAGAGCCAGGGATACGCCAACAGTACGAATCGGCATCGGATTTGATTTCTGTCGCCCGCTGCCCGGGCTCTGGAGCTATGTTATCCTCCGCCGGGTTTATCCCGGCGGAGGAAAGATTCTGCACTAGTTTCCAACGCCCAGCGTCAATCTGCCCCCACCGGCTTTATGCCGGTGGGGCGAGGATTGTAGAGGTACCCAACCTTTTTTTTTGCAAAACAGTGTGATCGCCGGTTACATATATTATGACCGACGTCAAAATCGCCTATTCCGCGACAAACTGCCACTGTGCCTACCAGTTGAATTGGTCATTGACTGTCTTCTGGAGGCAAAACGTGGGCCACAGCAATTGGCTAACCGCGTTGCAAACCATGAATGAAGCCGAGGGAATACGAATCTTGCGCGAAACGAGCTTTGAAACAGATTTCCTACCTCTCCCTCTCTTGCGACAATTGTCGCGCTCGGGCAAACGCGGCATCGGCCTGGGCCTTCCATCCTGCCAAGAGGTACGTCTGTCCCAGGATCTCGAACGCGCGCTCGGATCGCGGCGCCAGTTCGGTCGCGGTCTTCAAGTAACCCAGCGATTCTTGCAAGCGGTTCTGCTGTCCCAACAGCATCCCCAAATTCAGATAGGGATCAAGGTAGGAGTTGTCCAGACGGATTGCTTCCCGAAACTCAGCAATGGCCGCTTCCGCACGGCTGTTGAGCCAGTGTGCCGATCCCAAGAGATTATGAGTCTGCGCGTTTGCATCGCTGATCTCAAGTGAGCGCCGCAGTTCCTCGAGAGCTTTCACCGCATCGCGACGGCTCAGGTAGATGCTTGCCAGGTTGTTTCTTGAGGTCGAATCGAAGGGATCAATCGCCAAAGCAGCATGGTAGTGCTCGATGGCCTTATCGGCGGCGCCCTGCATCTGATATGCGATGCCCATACCGACCTGCGCCTGGGACTCTCTTGGATTGAGCAGCAGTGTGCGTTGAAAGCCGATGATCGCGTCGGACAGCCTTCCCAGGCTCGCATAACTGTGCGCCAGGTTGTAGGTCGCCACGACGTTGGACGGATCGCTCTTTAAAGCCAGTTTAAATTCTTCGACGGCCGCCGAGAAGTTACTCAATCTCTTGTACAAAAGCCCTAGGTGAATGTGAGCATCGGTGACTGTTGGATCGAGATCAAGCAGCCTCTTAAGCTTGCCGATGGCTGCGTCGAGACGCTCATTTTGGCTTTCCATGAGTGCGCTTTGCATCAGCGCGTAAAGTTCAAGTTTGTCCTTGGGATCCGGGAGGTCTCTGTTACTGCCCAAGCGGGAAGCTCGGCTCGAATAGGTCAGATACCCAAGACTTTTGAGTTTTTCCTGCGTGGCCGGGTCCATCTCTTCTCTTTTCATCGAATGCTCAGAGGCCAATCTGCCATAGCCAGCCCGCAGGCGGTCTCGCAACTGGTTTGCCAGCGCTCCATTGACTGCGGCCAAGTTTTTCTTCTCGGCTGGATCCGAGCTCAGCTCGTACAGCTCAGGATGGGGCGCATCGATGTACTTGAACCTTGAGGTCCGAATGCAAAGCAGAGGGTTCCAGCCAAAGTGATAATAAGGATAGTAGCTCTCCGCGAAAGCTTCGTCCTCGGAACGCGCGGAGTTGGATACCATCAGAGACGACAGGCCGCGTCCCTGTTCTCGACCGGAAGAAGCGCCGCCAACAATTTGCAGGACTGTTGGCATGATGTCGATGGTGCGAACCTGCGCTCCCACGACCTTTCCCGAGTACCGAGAGTGCGGCAGTTTGATTAGCAGTGGGACGCGCAGCGTCGAATCGTACACGAAATAGCCGTGCGTATTTTCGCCGTGCTCGCCCAGGTCTTCGCCGTGATCGCTGGTAAGCAGCACCAATGCCCCGTCATACCACCCCTTCTCAATCAAGAAATCGAGAACCCTGCCTACGACTGAATCCGTATAGGCGATTTCTCCGTCGTAAGGATTTTCCGCGTAGCGAGATTTGAACGGTTCTGGCGGCGCGTAAGGAGCATGAGGATCATAAAAGTGAAGCCAAGAGAAGAAACGACCCTTCGACTGGGCCTCCATCCAGCGCAT
>DASXTB010000325.1:0-6395 GCA_036505615.1 Acidobacteriota bacterium | reverse complement strand
TTATCTCGCGACTTACAGCATTGGTACGTTCGAGTTGTCATTTTGGATTTTTGGCCCCACCGAATTGAGAATCCTGCTCGCCACAGGGAACGTGTTTGTTTTGGTGAAGCCGCAGGTCAGTCTCTTTGGCGGAAAATACTTGTTTTACGATGTGGGAGGAGTGGTTGCCACTGTAGCTCTGGCGGTTGTAATTATCATTTCTGTTGTGCGGCACACCTACAGGCTCTACAACGCAGAGAGGATTTGAAAAGGAAGAATAACAATTTCAGGAGGAACTCATGACCCGATTATTCATTCTGCTAGTGGCAGTAACCGCTGCAGCGGTGCAATCCATTCGAGGGCAGACGCCGAACCCCATGGAGCGGCCGGCCACAGTCGACTATTACTACAAAGCAAAATGGGGATATGCCGATGAGTTCTTGCGCCTATTCTTGAAGAATCACTATCCGGTGCTGAAGAAACAGCAGGAGAAGGGGAATATCCTACGCATCGATATCGTGAAGCCGCGCTATCATGCCACGGAAGACGGCAGGTGGGATTATCGCGTCACTTTGGTTTACAAGAATCCGGCGGCCATGCTGGCCGGGTCGCTGACGGAAGCGGAGCTACGGCAACTTTATCCGGACAAAACTGTTTTCGAAAGAGAGGAGCAGCGCCGTTTCGAGATTCTGATTGCTCACTGGGACATCCCGCTCGACACGGTGGAGGCAGAGAAGAAATAGGCCGCGACTGAATATGTCATTGGTCATCAGTCATCGGTCATCACGATCATGGGAGGCCTTCGCCGGGCTTGTTCCAGCGGAGCGAAAGATTCTTCGCTAGCACAGGGCTCTACCAAGGGGTTGGCCTCCAGCGGCACGAGAAAGCGAGAGAAAATCAGAACCGCGCCCGTGAGGGCGCGCGCGGAGAATTTTTGTTAACACCTCGGCGCCTACAAAGTGCTCTGAACCAACAGCGACTTAGAAAAATTCCGGCGAATTTCGTTAGATTCTCCCCGCGCGCCCTCACGGGCGCGGTTCTGATTTTTTCTCACACTCCGAGCCCAGGGTACGCGCAAGATGGTGTTTGACGGATGACCAATAAGATTGACTCTCTGATTGCGGCCTGTCGCTACAAAGATTGAGGTGGTCTGTGCCGGCTTCGCTCAGGAATACGCATTCGACATTCGAAATTCAGCATTCGGCATTCCTTCCCCGGCTTAATCTCATCGTTCCCGTTTCGCTTGTCGCTTTTTCTTGTGCGATGGCGGTGTGCTCTTCCGGTTTCTTTGAGCTGGATGAACTGGCTCATTTCATGAAGTCGCAGGAAGTCTGGACTAATTGGCGAGGACTGCTCGACCTTTGGGGACGCCCGCTTTGTACCGGATTCTACGCCTTGGGGGCTCCGTTCGGACTTGAAGCCTCCCGGCTCCTGGCTGTCGCAGTTGCGGTCCTGACAGCTGTGGGCACGGTGCGTTTAGCCAGGTCGTTTCTGGAAATGCTCCCAGCGGAGCCGAAACACAGTGCGGCACTCTTATGGATACTCCTTTTCGCTCAGCCGATGTTCTTGCTTCACAGCTTTGCTGTAATGAGCGAGATGCTGCTGGCCTGTATCTGGGTATGGTCGATGGTGGCGCTCACCAACCGGAGGCCATTCCTTGCCAGCTTGCTGATCGGCGTGGGTGGACTGGCGCGACCCGAGGGCTGGGCGGCGATTATTTGCTGGCCGCTGGTGCTGCTTCTGGTAGGAGATTGCAAACGGCAGGAAGCAGACGGCAGGAGGCAGGAGGCAGGAGGCAGCGGGCAGGAGGCAGGAAGCAGGCGGCAGGAGGCAGACGGCAGGAGGCAGGAGGCAGGAAGCAGGCGGCGGGAGGCAGACGGCAGGAGGCAGGAGGCAGGAAGCAGGAGGCAGGAAGCAGGAGACAAGCGGCGGGAGGCAGGGGGCAGCGGGGAGGAGGCAGGCGGCAGCAGGCAGGAGGCAGGATATGGATGGCAGGTTCCGGAAGGTGGACTGGTTGCAGAAAGCGAAAACCAGCAACCCGACGGAATCAAAACGCCTTTGCACCCTTCGTCCTCTTTCAGCCATCGCTCTGCCTTGCGCGGTCCTACTGCTGACGAGCGACCGTCTCCTGCTTCCTGCCTCCTGCCGCCTGCCTCCTGCCTCCTGCCGTCTGCCTCCCGCTTCCTGCCGTCTGCCTCCCGCCGTCTGCCTCCTGCCTCCTGCCTCCTCGGACTACTGGTGGCCATCGCGCCAACTGTCGCATGGTGGCTCGCTGGCTGGTATATCTACCGGAGTGCCTCCTGGTTTGTGGCTCGCTGGCCTTGGGCGCCCCACAGCCCTTACGGAGCAACAGCCGGACACTTTGCGCTCTCCATCGTTATTGCAACCGCGTTGTGGATGGCGCCAGCCGTGTTTTCCGGCGTTCGGCTTCTCTGGACTAACCGCCTTCGCGGCAGCTACGCCAATCGAGCCAGCCTTCTCGTTGTCGCGCCCTTGTTCGGATTTGCGGCCTTACATGGGGTTCTTGGTCTGTTCGGACTTTTTGGATCGCTGAGCCTTCCGCGATATTACGTGGCGGTTTCTCCGTTCCTTGCAATCATGACTTGGTTTGGCGTCCAGCAATGGCGACAGCGTCTTGCCCAGAACGGAGGAATATCACGCTGGTTTTGGGCAAGCATTGCATTTCTGGCCATGGCGCCGGGAGCAGTATTGGTACTGGCTGGCCAATTACCCATCCCTCGAAACACACAGTTTCGGCGGCTGGACAGCGCAGTTCAGTGGATCGAAGACCAACAGCAGAGAGCTAACGCGGGCCGGATTGAGCGGCGGCCTACAAATGAGGATCCCCCCGATTCGCAACCTGTTTTGTTTTTCGAGTCGCAGCCCGATCAGAGGACGCCATACATCAGCATGTTGCCTGACGAAATCGTCGCCGCCCACCCCTACATCTACTATCGGCTCGGCATCCCTCTGGACTGCAGCGGCCACAGGAAAGCTTTCGATCCGGCAGCGCTGCGTGACGCGGACCTCGGCACCGTTGTCGTGGTAGAAAATGTCATCTGGCAATTCGATGGATTTGCAAGCACCCAAACTTTGGCATCATGCGGCTACAGGCAAGCTTGGTCCTCCGCAACCCGGGCGCCAGCCGCCAGTAGCTGGATCGAAATGTTTTTAGGAAGCCATCTCCGCTCACTGCTGGGAGATACTACTCAGGTTGAAGTTTGGATAAAAGTGCAATGACTGGCGCTCCCTCCCGTCTGGCGCGGCGTGGATGCGGTGTTTTGCTTCACCCCACCTCTCTCCCGTCTCGATTTGGGATCGGAGATCTCGGGAAACCGGCTTACCAGTTTGCAGACTTTCTGGCAGCCAGCGGCCACAGCTTTTGGCAGATTCTTCCTCTCGGCCCTCCGGGATACGGCAATTCTCCCTATCAGTGCCTCTCGAGCATGGCCGGAAACCCGCTGCTGATCAGCCTGGAGGCTCTTGTCGAAGAAGGCTGGCTCAGCGGAGCGGATTTGAAGGGCGCTCCCCTATTCCCTGAGAACTTTGTCGATTTTGAGAGCGTAATTCCATTCAAGCAGAGAGTCCTGAGAAAAGCGGCCGAGACTTTTGCCGGAAAAACTTCGGGCACCAGTCGCGCCGAGTTTGAAAAGTTTTGCTCCGCCAGAGAGGCCTGGCTCGACTCCTTCGCCCAGTTCATGGCGCTCAAAGACGCCAATGGAGGCGTATCGTGGACGCAATGGAAGCGGCGTTCTGACGCCGACCCGCGCGATGTGCATGTCCACAAGTTCATTCAATTCAAATTTTTCCAGCAGTGGTCGGCTCTTAAACAGTATTGCCACGCGCGGAGTATTGAAATCATCGGGGATGTGCCGATTTTCGTGGCGCACGACAGCGTGGACGTCTGGGCCAATCCGGATCTTTTCGATCTTGACGGTGACGGCAATCCGCAGACGGTCGCCGGAGTGCCGCCCGATTACTTCAGCGCCACGGGACAACTCTGGGGCAATCCGCTCTATCGCTGGGAGGCCATGGCCAAAGACGAATATTCCTGGTGGATTGACCGAGTGCGCGCCAGTTTCGAAATGGCGGACATCGTTCGCCTGGATCATTTTCGCGGTTTCGAAAAGTATTACGCTATCCCCGGAGGAGCGACCACCGCCATCCATGGGAAGTGGATGCAGGGACCCGGCGCCGACCTGTTCCATGCGCTGATCAAGGCATTGGGCACGTTGAACATCATCGCTGAGGATCTGGGTCTGATTACGCCGGAAGTCGAAGAGCTTCGAGAGCGGTTTGGCTTTCCCGGCATGCGCATCTTGCAGTTTGCCTTCGGCAATGACTCGCAAGCCGATAAATTTAAACCGTACAACTATGTCAGTAACTGCGTTGCCTACACGGGCACGCACGACAACGACACCGCCGTCGGTTGGTTTAGCAGCGAGGGAAAAGGCGACAGCACGCGCACGCAGCAGCAGGTCCGCGCTGAGCGGCAGTTTGCTATGGAATATCTGAACAGCGACGGACGGGAAATAAACTGGGATTTTATACGAACGGTGCTCGCCTCAGTGGCCAACACAGCCATCATCCCGATGCAGGACATTCTTGGCCTCGGTTCGGAAGCACGGATGAATCTTCCTGCCAGCATCGGCAACAACTGGACCTGGAGGTTTCAGGAAGGCCAATTGAAAACGGAGATGGGGGAAAGGTTGCGCAAGATGACCAAAATTTATGGAAGGTGGCCGGAGAAGGGGGAAAAGGAAGGATGAATTACCAGCAGTCACAAACCGATCACGATCACGAGCCTACAGTGGCAGGGCCACAACCGAAACAAAGCCGATCGCTGATCCATGAACGGTGAACCCGCCGCCAAGGATGTAAGAGGCGGTCGGTGAAACCGAAGGGTTTACAGAGTATAGCCAGCGGCAAAGCCCGCGCTTGTTGCGGGCTTCGCCGCCGGTTAACCGTTCCCATAAACCGTCCGACGCTGAAGGCGTCGCAGAGCCTGAGCGCCAAAGATATAGCGGGTCGAAGAAGTAAACCGGCTTTGTTTCAAATGTGCGAGAAATTCTTAGGCCCTTTCAGGGCGGATTCGTTTTGGATGGATGGCCGACCGGCGGCGTCGCCCGCCTGAGGCGGGCTTTGCCGCCGGCTATACTCTGTAAACCCTTCGGTTTTTGGAAGATGTGTGGGGGCGATGTGCCGGAGAAATGAGGTTAAAAAAACCAGATTTCACGGGTCCGGTATCACGTCCACGAGTATCGAAAATACCGCAGCGTGGTCTTAATCGTCGTCGTGGACGTGATCGTGGTCGTGATCGGTCTTTATACAAAGGAAGGGCTGCGTAATTTGACATAAAGGAAGGGTTGCGTAACATGAAGCTCTACTTGATTCCTTTGCTGCTGGCGGCTGCCCTTGTTTGCTACCTGTACGCCGAAGCCCCACAGGCGACCAAGGTCGAGCCTCCCAGCTGGTGGCTTCATTCTTCCGTCAATCCACTGCGGATCCTGATCCACGGGAAAAATCTGAGGGGGGCGCGCATCACAGCTCCGGCCGGAATTGCGGCGTCCAATCTGCGAACCAATGAGTCTGGAACTTATCTTTTTGCCGACCTTGCCCTGCGCTCCGGGGTTCAGGCGGGCAGGAAACAACTATGGTTGGCCACCGCGGAAGGGCGCGCAAAAGCGGACTTTGAAGTCCTGCCTCCGCTGAAGCGCGCCGGGCGCTTTCAGGGATTTTCACAAGATGATGTCATCTACCTGCTCATGCCGGACCGTTTTTCGAACGGCGACACAGGCAATGACGATCCGGAGATTTCGCGCGGGCTGCTTGACCGAGGCAAGCCACGCTATTACCACGGCGGTGATTTGCAAGGCGTCATCGATCGGCTTCCCTACTTGAAAGAGCTGGGCATAACCGCGATTTGGCTAACCCCCATCTGCGACAATGTCAACCATCTGAATACTCGCGAGAGGTACGAGAATGCGGCAATCACCGACTATCACGGCTATGGAGCAGTGGACTTCTACGCGGTCGAAGAGCATTTTGGAACGCTTGAGAAGTACAGCGAGCTGGTGGAAACGGCCCACCAACTGGGAATCAAAGTAATCCAGGACCAAGTGGCCAATCACACCGGGCCTTTTCATCCCTGGGTGCACGAACCGCCCGCCGCCGCCTGGTTTCATGGAACCGAGGCAAACCACCTGGACAACAACTGGCAGACCTGGACGCTTATGGATCCTCATGCGTCTGATACTCTGCGTCGTCCTGTGTTGGAGGGATGGTTCATCAACATCTTGCCTGACTTGAATCAGGAGGACCGGGAGGTTGCGCGCTATCTGATTCAAAACTCCCTGTGGTGGGTGGGCGTTTCGGGCGAAGATGCCATCCGCCAGGACACGCTACCATATGTGTCG
>DASXTB010000324.1:0-39152 GCA_036505615.1 Acidobacteriota bacterium | reverse complement strand
GCCTGCTGCCTCCCGCCTCCTGCTTCCTGGCTCCTGCCCCCTTCCTTCCTATTGCCTCCAGCCTTGGCCGCCGACCAGAGACCACTTTTCTTCAAGCTTTCCTCCAACTCTGGCAAAGTACCGATGCGCGAAGTCAATGTCTTTGAGGATCCTCGCGACGAGCGCATCCAGGCTTGAGAACTTCCTCTCTGCGCGGATTCGAAAATAAAAGAACAACTCGATTTGCTTATCGTACAGATCCTGATGCAAGTCAAAGAGGTGTGTCTCAACAATGGGCCGATCCGAAGTGCGCTGGGTCACAGTAGGACGGAAGCCTACGTTGGTTACCCCCTGGTAAGTCTTGCCGTCGAGAACGGCGCAAGTAACGTAAACGCCCGTCTGAGGAATCAACTCATTACGGATGGTCAAATTGGCTGTAGGAATCCCGATTCGGGCTCCCAGCCCATCGCCATGAACCACGTTCCCCACCAGTGAAAAGGGACGGCCCAGGAGGCGACGGGCGATCTCGACGTGACCGTGCGACAGGAAGCGGCGTATCCGGGTGCTGCTTACCTTGATCTTGCCGACGTAGTATTCGGGAATTTCAAATATCTGAATGTTCAGCTTGGCGCCCCACTTCTTCAGCAGCTCCACGTCTCCTGCCCGATTGTGGCCAAATCGGAAATTTGAGCCCACATGGAGTTCCTGGATTGCAAGCTTTCGATGAATGATCTCCGTTACAAAATCGCGCGCGGATAACTGCGCCAGATCCCAAGTGAAAGGGACCAAGGCGAGAAGATCGACTCCAAGCTTTTCCAGCATGGCGGCTTTCTGTTCAAAGGTCTGGATCAAGCGGGGCGATTCAGCGGGCGAAATGATCTTCTGCGGGTGCGGGTGAAACGTCAGCACCGCGGCCGTTCCGTGCTTCTGGCGCGCGTTGGCCGCCACGTCCGCAAGGATCTTCTGATGGCCGCAATGCACACCGTCAAAGCTTCCTATGGTGAGAATTGGATAGGGAAAAGTCTCTGTGATTTCTTTCAAGCTGCGGACGATCTTCATATCTCTAATATCAGCCCATCATAAGCCAGACGCACATGGGGGGGCAGCGAGTTTTCCACCGCCTGATGCTCCAACTGGTGCGATATGTGAGTCAGGAACGCTTGGCGGGGCTTGATTTTTTCGATCTCCTGTACTGATTGTTCCAGGCTGAAGTGCGCCGGATGCGGTTTGTACCGGAGGGCGTTCAGCACCAGGCAACCAACCCGTTGGATCTGGCACAGAGTATTCTCCGGAAGAAAACTCGCATCCGTGATGTAAGCGAAGTCTTTTATCTTGAAGCCCAGTATTTTCAGTTTACCGTGAAATACTGTGAGGGGTTCCACCCTGAGGTCGTTTAGGTCAAAAGGGCCTTCGATGAGGCGTGTTTCCACGCGCGGTGCGCCCTGGTAGGGAGCGTCACCGAAAATGTACGCGAAAGTTCTCTTTATGTGGTCGAGAGTCTCAGCATTTCCGTAAATGGGAATCGAGCCTTTCTGGAAGTAGTTGAATGGCCGGATGTCGTCCAGTCCGAGAATGTGATCTGCGTGCCAGTGAGTGTAGAGTACCGCATCCAGGCGCGGTATCGGATGTCGCATCAACTGGGCTCGGAAATCTGTGCAGGTATCGATGACCAATTGTTGCTGGTCTGTTTGGAGAAGAACCGAAGGTCGCGTGCGCCGGTTGCGTGGGTCGGACGACGTGCAAACCGGGCAAGTGCAGCCCAGCATGGGAACCCCGTGGGAAGTTCCGGTACCCAGAAAAGTGACTTTCATAGTGGATCTAGCCGCAAATGAACGCGGCTTAGATTCGTCCCCATTCGCGTTCATTTGCGGCCGGATTCCTGATCAGACCTTGGGCAATTTGTTCTTGGCTAGATACTGCATGCGCAGTTCGTATAGCAGGTTCTCGAGCAAGAGGCTTTCCTCGGCGCTACGATTTCCTTCAGTCTTTCGCTGCACCACACCGAGCCAGTCGATCATTTGTTTAGCCGCCGCAACATTCTGCTCGAACCGACCGGCGGCCGGATCCTTGGCTGCCTCCATGTACATCATTGCCGTGTTTGCCAGTGACATGAGGAAGGCGGCAAGCTCGCCACTGGCATCGGCTGAGGGTTCAGCCTTGGGCGGGGCGCTCTGCTGGCGGCTGGATGTCTTTACGGAACTCTGTTGTTTGGGCGCCTCCTTGGATGGTGGTTGAGCGGACGTACGTTCTTCGGGCGGTAAATCGGTCCGTTCTTCGCCGGTGATTGTAAACTTCCGGCGATCAAACACCTTGAAGCTTTCCTCCTTGTGGTCCTTGTCGGTCATTGAAATCCTCTTCCTGTTGCAGTCGGCTATCAGTCAGACTTCGGCTCTGTGGATTTCCCGCCCTGGGATATCCTTTTCGCAGCGATCGGGCTTCGAACGCCTGGCTAAAAGCGGATGGCTGATCGCTGATCGTGCTCGGAAAGCCTTTAGTTTAACATGGTTTGTGCGGGGCGTCTGACAGCGAATTCACATTCCTTGGGGAACGCCTTTGTGGTAATTGAATGAAACCTCAAATTGAGGTCTGAAATGGAAGAATTCACACAATTGCTGGAACTGATGGACATTTTGCGGGGTGAGAATGGCTGTCCTTGGGACAAGGAACAGACGCGGGAAACCCTAAAGCCGATGCTGGTAGAAGAAGCGTTCGAAGTGATCGAAGCCATGGACGATCCCGCCGCATTGTGCGAGGAACTGGGAGACTTGCTGTTTCAGGTGGTCTTTCACACGCGCATCGCCAAGGAAGAAGGAGAGTTTGACATGCGCGATGTAGTTCGGGGCGTGTACGAGAAGATGGTGCGGCGCCACCCTCACATCTTCGGAGACCAGAAGTTTTCTGACAGCGATCAGGTCTTGAAAAGCTGGGAAGAAATCAAGCATCAGGAAAAAAGACAGTCAGGAAAGCCGGAGAAAACATCGGTTCTGGAGGGAGTTCCAAAATCCTTGCCCGCGCTTTACCGGGCGCTGCAGCTTACGGCCAAGGCGGCGCGTGTGGGTTTTGACTGGCCGGATACCGCCTCAATCGCCGAGAAAATGCAGGAAGAGCTGGACGAACTGCACCGCGCTGAAAAGGAGAACGACATGCTACGAATAGCGGATGAGATTGGGGACATATTCTTTGTCGCGGTCAATCTGGCGCGGCGCTGCGGGGTCGATCCGGAGACAGCACTTTCACGAAGCAACAAGAAGTTCGAGGAAAGATTTCGGAGCATGGAGCGGTCCTTTGCTCGCGAAGGTGTTTTACTACAGGATGCCGACTTGGACGAAATGGAGGAGCGATGGCAAGCGGCCAAGAGAGAAGCCAACAAGCCAGAAGACTGAAGGCAGGAAGCAGGAGGCAGACGGCAGGAGGCGGCGAGCAGGAGTCAGGAAGCGGGAGGCAGGAGGCAGACGGCAGGAGGCAGGAAGCAGGAGGCAGGACAGCAGACGACAAGAAATCTTCATTGAGTTAGAGTTATTGGTTAATTCTAAATGACGAATGGCAACGACGAATGATGCCCTTGCCGATGTCTGCCACTTGCTTCCTGCGTTCTGCTTCCTGCCTCCTGCCTGCTGCTTCCTGCCTCCTGCCTCCCGCCTCCTGCTTCCTGCCTCCTGGTCCTTACTTCACTTCAAACCCTTCCTCCAACTCCGCGTGCTCCTGGCTTAGCTCGTCTGCCAGGTCAATCTTGAGTAGGTATTTGCCGGGCGTAAAATTGCGAAGCGTGAAGCGGACGTGGCACGGAACGCCGCCCGAGGCAGCATCGGTCTCGGTAAACGTCACCGGAGGCGCATCGGAAAGTTTTTTCCCGCTTGCATCCCAGATCGACGCGGATACTTTCAGCCTTGGCTTTCCCACGGCGTCCAACTTCGCATGATAAGCGTAGAACAAAACGTAAAATTGCTCGGCCCGCGAAAAAACGCGGTCCGTCAAGGGCACAATTTCCTTGGCGCGAATTCTCAAAGGCGAAGGTATGGCAACGCGCTCGTCCCGCTGTTTTCCTGGCTGTGATATCTGAAACTGCGGAGTGCTGTTTTCTGCAAGCTGCGTCCCAAACACCAAACTACTGGTAGTCAACCGCCGGGGATCCACGGGCAGCTTAATTTGTTGCTCCACCGAAGTCATCCGGCCGTCACGGTTCTCCCTGGCAAAGAAGGTCAAAGTGTAAATCCCGGGATTCATCATAAACGCGTTCTGATACAGCACTGCTGGTGAAAGGCCCGAGGCGCTCAGCTCAATGGAGTCACGCAGAACCTGGACGACCTGGCCCTGCGAGTCGCGAGCAAACCCGACCAGATCCAGCTTTTGCTTTTGTGTGCCGCCATCGGCAAGCAGATCCTTTTTCGAAAATTTCAGGCTCAGGGGAACGAGCACCTGCCCTGACGACTGGTAGAAGTAATCTGCTCGAAAGTCGACTGCAAAATCCTGCGGCTGCTCGCGGGAAACAATGGCGCGCTCCAGCAGCTCATCTTTCTCCTTGGAGTTGTATGCCTGGAAGGGCTTGGGAGCGTTGTAGCCGCGGCGATAAACGAGCTTCAGATTCGGAACTCGACTGCGGACCACAATCTTTCGAAAGCGTCCGTCTTTTCGAGTTTGGCTGGAGTAATACCCAAGCAGGTAGTAGTGCGAACTATCGTCACGAGCCTGCGTGAAGGCGGGCTGAAAATCATTGTTATCCACCAGGGCCTTACCACCGGTATCCTTGGACAGCGCCTGCATCATCTCTTGCGTGTTTGCCAGTTTTGTGAGCTGATCGTTGACCGCTTGACCGGTGAAAATGGCCGTCCCTCTCGGGCCCCGCTCTCGCGCGCCCCCGCCGGGCGCCAGCGCCACCAAGCCCCGTGTATCCACTGCGTAGATGCTGGTATTGGTCCGATTGGCCAGATCCGAGGTCAGACGCAGCTCGTCCAGGTTGGATGTGTCATTTTGCTGAATGCCCGCCGAGAAATAGAGCAGCGCCTTGCGTGCCGGGATCTCCTTGTAGAGCTGCAATACCGACTGCAGAGATACTAACTGGCGATTAGTGTCGAAGATGGCAAACTCCGTGTCATCGGCGATGAATTCTCCCAGATCATCGTTGTCTGTAGAGCCTGTGGAATCCTGCGACGGTATATTCGCCTCCTGTTGCCGGGAAATCTTGTCCATCTTGTCAAGAGCGCCCAGCAGGAGGTCCCGGTCATTGGTCAGATTGGAGACCAGCCGCAATTCGCCGGTAAAGGAGAGTACAGCGACAAGGTCATCGAGAGTCATGGTCTGCCGGATAAACTTGCGGGCTGAGTCCACCGCCTGGATCACCTGATCGGTTTCCATTCCCGCCAGATTGAACAGCAGAATCCACAGCCGGTGCTCGGCGACTTTGTCGAGAGGAATTTCAACATCCTCATGCTGGTGCGGAACGATCAGGCGGCGGGATTCCACGCTGGCTGCCGCAGGGGATGGCTGCAGCAAGATTTCACGGAAAGAATCGACTTTCTGCGGTATCCCATCCTCTAGAATTTCGAAATCGGACGCTTTCAGTCCCTGGACCGGATGGCTCCTCGAATCCAGGGCTCGCAAATCGACCATGACCAACTCGGCAGAGACTCGAAATTGAACTTTAGGCCGCGTCTGGGCAATTTGAGGGGCCGCAATGGCAAGAACCATGGTCGCCACCAAGGCACAAAGCGGCAAAGCCGCAACCAAAACTCTGGGACACGGGAACACGGCGACACGGGGATGCGGGAACACGGAAACACGGGGACGCGGGGACACGGCGACACGGGGACGCGGGGACACGGCGACACGGGGACGTGCCGAGTGTAAGAATTTTGGCAGCTGTAGAAGAAGCCAATGGTTATTGGTGCAAAACACACGGAGAGAAGAAAATTCGAAGTACAGAGACTGAAAGACCAGCCCGAATCTTTGATGCAACTTTTTGTCAAACTTCATTCTTCAGCCTTCTTACCCCTAGTACTCACTCCTAAACCGTTAGCTTCTTCTCTCCTGGAATTCTTACGCTCCCCGCGTCTCCGTGTCCCCGCGTCTCCGTGTCCCCGCGTCTCCGTGTCACTGCGTCTCCGTGTCCCCGCGTCCCCGCGTCCCCGTGCCCCAGAGTTTGGGATGCAGCTTCACCACGCTTAGTCTTAGTGGTTAAAAAATATACCTCAGGTCGAACCGCACTTGGCGCATCGGCGCAACCGACGTGATCTCTCCGAAGCTGGAGCCATTTACGACCGTGGCGATTGTCCGGTAATTGGGATGATTGGTGAGATTTTGCGCCATCAGCGATAGCGCCAGACGCTGGCGATCATTGACCAGGAAGGTGCGGTTCAAGACGAAATTCAATTGAACGGATCCAGGTCCAATGATGGTGTTGCGCCCGGCGTTGCCAAAAAAGCCGGGTAGCGGAAGCTGGAAGGCGCCGGTGTTGAAAAAGCGGGAGGTGGTCGGGTCGTCTGCCGTGACAGCTTGGTCGGTCACGCTGGCTCGGGTCGATCCCAGAGCTCCTGTCCCGCTATTGTTGCTCTGATTCCCCAGCACTCGCGCCGTGAAGGGGTGCCCGCTTATGACCTGCAGATTAGGCAACAGAGTCCAGCCACCCAGCGTATGACCCAACCAGGAGGGAGCACTTGAAAATCTTTTGCCGCGTCCAAAGGGAAGCTGCCAAATACCGTTGACAAAGAGGCGATGGCGCACATCGAAATCAGAGAGCCCGCGCTCTGAGCGCAAATCGTCGTCGTTCTGCGCCACAGCGCCCGACCCTCCCCCGGTGGAAGACATGTTGTCGATGCTCTTCCCAAAGGTGTAATTTCCGTTGGCCGAGAATCCCCTTGAAAAACGCCTTTGCAAAGACAGGTTCAACGAGTGGAAAACAGAGGCACCGGCGCTGGTTTGATAAAGGAACTCTTGCGCATTGGGGATGCGCCTTCTGTCATCCGTGTTGAGCGAAGACCCGGGCTGGGCGCGGTTTGGGGAGCGCTGCAAATCCAGAGCCGTGCCTTTGCTTCCCTGGTAGCCGATGGTTCCCACCAGCCGCGCGGGAAGAGGGCATTGAATGTTAAGCATCCAGTTCTGCACATATCCGGTGCGGTAGTGTGGATCGATCGCCAGCGTGTTTCGAACCGAACGGGACGGATCGGGCGGAAATCCATTCTCCAGAGTCAAGATTCGATTCGGCTGGGTCAGCAACGTTTGGGAAATAGAGAATGGAGGCTGCGAGACCAGTCTGGCCGTCAACTGTCGATAGACAGAATCGTTGTAAATAACTCCATAACCGGACCGCACCACAATCGTCCGCTTCGCCCATGGCTTGTAGGCGATGGCTATTCGCGGGCTGAAATTGTTTTTGTCAGGGAAAATCAGACTGCGCGGCAGATCGCCCGCAAAAGGACCCGGCTGTCCGGCGGCGACCGCCTGTACTGCTGCAAAGCCTGGCGCGATGTCCAGATTGGCCAAGCGATCGTATTTTTCAACCGCCGGAGTGATCAAATCGTAGCGCAGCCCCAAATCGAGCGTCAGATTGGGCAAGGCTTTCCAGTTATCCTGCAAAAAGCCGTTAACCTCCCAGTTGCGCAGGTAGGAATCCGGCGCGCCGAAGCGGACAGTGGTCTGTTGTGGAAAACCGAGCAAGAAATCTGCAAAGTCGAAACCGGTTCCCGGCAGGGCATGCCCGGAACTGTCGAATGCGCTGGTGCTGAAGCCGCTGAATGTGAACGCACCGCGCCCATTGGAGTCAACGATCCGGTTGTTCAGCACCCGCTGCAGGCTGGCGCCGAAGCGAATTGAATGGAAACCGCGCACCCAGTTCAGGTTGTAACTGGCGTTGACTGCCTGATAGGCTCCGACTGAGGCATTCAAGTCCTGCAGGCCGCCGAAGTTGGTGAATTGGATTGAAGGAACTCCCCAATTCACCGGACTGCGCGAAACGCCCTGAATTCCCAGCTCCCCTTCAATATCGTTCTTGTAGGCGAAAGAGTTCAGGGAGTCGCTGCTGTTGCGATTGAAGCGTAGATTGAATTGTTCGAGCAGACCTCTCTTGATGGTGTGAGTTACACCCAGAGAGGCGCCCTGTCCGGTGCTTTCGCTATCTCCGCCCAGCAAAGGATAGCGGTTCCCGGATTCTGCCGTCCGGTGTGACAAGTTGTAGCCGGCATTGATTCGAATCTGATTCGTGAGCGACGCATTGAAGTTCAAATTGACGTTCTGCATTCGGCTGTTGAGCGCTTTCTGGATGAAGAAGTTTTGCTGCCCTTCTTGGTTGGGAAGAGGGATGTACGATAGAAGCGCCGCCGCAATAGGGTTGATCTGGGACGCCGGGATGCGGTTTCCGGAGAATAGCGTCCTGGAAAGCGGGTTGAAGATTTGTACCGGCTGACCGGCCAGAGGTCCGGAGAAAAAGAACGACTGCGAGAAATCACCCTGCCGCTCCAGTTCAGTGGGAACTCGCGAGAACGCGGTAAACAGGTCGCTGCCCCGGCTGAGGGAATAATTAAGGAAGAATTGAGGCCGCCCGCGCTGGCCGCTTGTTTTGGAGCCAAGCCATGGAATTGGGCCGCCAATAGTCGCGCCGAACCTTTCCTGGTCATAAGATTTTTTCGGAAGCTCCTCGCCGGAAAGAGAGTAGGGACGTGCATTCAGCGCCGAGCCATTCCATCCAAAGTTGGCGCTTCCCAGCAGACGGTTGGAGCGGGCGCCTCCCATCCGGAACATCATTACGCCGCCTCCTCCCATCGGGCCGATTTCTCCGCCGCCCCCTTGCATTGGCCCTGACCCGGGGCCCCCCGGACCGGCGCCGAACCTGACCACAGACGAGCGGTCGGATTGTTCCTGTCCCGGGGCTGGCCCGCGGCTTGCTCCAAAAGCCCTCGCCAACCGCCGATCCGAATTATCCCTGTTCTGGTTGTTTCTCTCCGCCCTCCGGAATTCTCCTTCCCCCTGGCCCCACATGCCTGGAAAGTCAAGGCGATCGGCCAGGACACCGCTCCGGATCACCGTCACAGATTCCGGATTTGGTTGCATCGGAGTTTCACCGGCCTGCGGTGCCGAACCGCCCGGCAAATTGAAGTTCAGCTCTTGAAAAGGTTCGCTATTTTCTATCGGCTGCGAAGAGGGAGGCAATTCAGGTGTCGAACGGGGACCAAGTTTCAAGTCGATTACCAGATTCTTAGACTTGATTTGCACCGGCTGCGTGGCAGCTCCGGCAGCAGCTTGAGCTATTAACTGATAATCTCCTGCGGGGACGTTGGAAATGGCGTAGGACCCGGTGTCGTCTGTGCGCGACTGGCGGCGGAACGGGCCGGAAGGCTGAACCAGCGTAACTGCGGCCCCGGCGACCAGTGAGTTCTTGGGATCGCGCACTTTCCCTTCGATCTTAAATGTCTCGGCTGCCTGAATCGAACCGATAGCTAGAAGGATGAACAACGCCAGAAACCAAGATTTCACAGGAGCACCCTTTCCCGAGCTTTTGGGAAACCAGCGCTTAGCAAATCGCCGCTTATTATTATTACCTAGACTACATTTACGAAGCCTGGTTCACAGCGTTTCAATTAATAGTCTTTAACCCTGGCCGACGTTACGCGGCTTGTGATTGCTTGTGGGGACCAACGGCCGAGGCCACACGGGGCGGTGTCGTCCAAAATTCGTCGCCATCTGTAGGGGCGGCTCGCGAGCCGCCCGCCTTACGGCGAAATCAGCATGCTCCCACGGGCGGTTCACGAACCGCCCCTACAGACCTGCGAATTCTACGTCTCTACGATGTCAAACTGCTCGAAGTGCACCAAAGGATCAGCCTTCACGCTGACATCTCGTCCGGTCATCTCCTGGATTTCCTCCAGCACCACGTGCTCTTTCTCGCGCAACGCGCGCGCGACCTCCGGATTGACGCGGATCATTAGCTCGTCACCGTCGCCAAGCGTGGGCAGCATCTTTTTCACCTCCGAGTGAATTGAATAGCATACCGTCCGGTGCGATTTGACCATTCCGCTGCCGTTACAGTAGGGGCAAGGCTGGCACAAAGTGCGCTCCAACGACTGTTTCACGCGCTTGCGAGTGATTGCTACCAGTCCGAACTCATTAAATTGCAAAATCTTTGTCGGCGACTTGTCGTGGGCCAGCTCGCGTTCCAGCGCATCCATTACCTTTTGGCGATTGCGCCGCTCGTCCATGTCGATGAAATCGATGACGATGATGCCACCCAGATCACGCAGCCTGATTTGACGCACCACTTCCTTGACGGCATCCAGGTTGGTGCGAGTAATGGTATCTTCCAGGCTGTCGCCGCGGCCCACAAATTTCCCCGTATTCACATCTATCGCCACCAGCGCTTCGGTCTGATTAATAACGATGTAACCGCCCGTTTTAAGCCACACTTTCGGCTTGAGCGATCTCTCGATTTCCGCGTTGATGCCGTACTCGTCGAATATAGGCCGCGCTTTCATATATAGCTTAACCCGGCTCACCATGCTGGGATCCAGCTTGTTGATGAATTCAACAATGCGTTCGTATTCCGCTTCGTCGTCCACGCGAACAGCCTTAAAGTCCCCGGAAATGTAATCACGCAGCAGACGCTGAACCAGATCCAGTTCGCTGTGGATGACAGCCGGGGCCGACATCCGCTCTCCCTTCTGGCGGATCTCATCCCACAATCGAGTGAGGTATTGCATGTCTGCGCGGATGTCTTTCTCTTCGCAGTTTTCCCCGGCAGTCCGAACGATAAAGCCGCGCTTGCTTTCGCCGCGCAGCCGCACCACGATTTCCTTCAGCCGTCCTCGCTCTTTGTCGGAAACAATCTTGCGTGAGACTCCAACGTGGTCTACCGTCGGCATATACACGATAAAACGTCCCGGTAACGCGATGTGGGAAGTAATGCGTGCTCCCTTCTTGGCGATCGGCTCCTTGGCGACTTGCACGATGATCTCCTGGCCTTCGCGCAGAAGGTCGCCAATAGAGTGCCGTTCATGATATTGGTTCTTTCCGCGGGGCCGCCGTCGCGAAGGTCTGTGGTGATTGCGCCTCCTGCGGTCGCGCCTATCCGGCTCGGCTGGAGCCGGCTCATCGATTGTTACCGTGCCTGGCCCTTGGACTTCGGGAATACCCGACGCTTCGCTGGGCGCAGACTCGTTCACCGCAGGTTTGCTCACCGAGGTCCCGATGCCCGCGGTGGAATCGCTCGTTGCTTCATCTTGAAGTGATTCGGCGCTACTGCTCTCTTCTTTGGCGAATTCCGAGTGGGTCGAGGAATCTTCCCCTGCCGTTTCCGCACTGTCGTCATCGGGAAGCGAGAACTGGTCTACTTCGCGATCTCCCCGCACCCGCGCGTCCCGATCTTCGTCCCAGCGCGTATCTCGAGGAGACTGGTTTTCTGATCTGGTTTCCGTGGACTGCCGGCCTGCTTCTCTTTCCAGCGCAGCCTGCGCTTCTCTAACCTCATCCAGCCAACTCGAGTGACGACCTTCGACCGGCTCAGAGGCCGGTTCCGGTTTAGCTGCTAAAGGCGCGCCGGCGCTTGCATCCGGGGGACCTGGAGGCTCAGGGGATGAGGTCCGCTCAGCAACGGTGGCCCGAGGCGTTTCCTCCGCCGCCGGAGAACGGTCTTGCAAGTGGCGCTCGCCGCCATGCTCGGGTCTTTCTCCCCGGCCCCTGCGGCCCGACCGCCCGCGTCCACGCCCTCCCCGGCGTCTAGGTTCGTCGGGCTGGATGTGGTCTTCTTTTACTTCTACCTTGAGAAGTTTCTCCGCCGCCTGCTCGGCGTCACTAAACATCTTCTCGTATTCTTCATAATCCTCGACGAAATCCGAGACGTACAGGAAAGCGTCACGCTCCAGACCGATGTCGACGAATGCCGACTGCATGCCAGGCAAAACCCGGGTTACTTTTCCTTTGTAAATGTTTCCGAGAATGCCGCGGCTTTTAGCGCGTTCGATGAAGATCTCGGTAACTTGATCTTCTTCTACGACGGCCACCTTCGTTTCCAGCGAGGTGGCACTGACGATAAGTTCTTTGGACATATACCTCCATAGCGGCATCGGGGTTGGAGATACACATCGGCAGTCCAATTTTTGCTAGAGGTGGTTTTGGGTATGGGTTGGTGGGTAGCGGAAGGGGAAGACGACAGTTTTCCATCTTTAACTAAACCCGACTAAGCCCGACTTTCCAGTTTTTCAGAACTGAAAACCTTAATAACCTTGAAGGTCAATTTCTCCCGTCGAGGTGAGAAATCTAGATCATTTGCCGGCGGAGCACTGTGTGCTCTTGAATTGCCAGAACGCCGGCACTCCGCAAAAATGCGTGCCGTGTGTCTAAATCCTCCAACCAGATGCTGGTGAATTTTTACACCCTTTTAACCTTTGACACTTAAAACTTAAACTGTTGCCCGTTCCAGGATCATGCCATCCGGCCGATCCACACGATTTGGGCTTTATACTCAAATTCCAATAATTCTTTCGCACCCGTTAGCGGCGGTTGTCTTAGATCTGCGCTCGCCTGTTCGTGCTGTGTGTTGCCAGAAGCAGATTTCCTCTAAGGTAGACTAAATCTGGGCGGCTGGCGGATATCCGATCGTCTCAACGCCAATCAGCCCCGACAAACAGCCTAAGTATAGCAGATTGAGCGCCAAAGGCCGTAGACAAACCGCGTCGAGACCGCCGGCAAGAGGACGGCTGCGACAGTCCCAGATGGACAGTGAGTTTGAGTGTTACTTACTGATTGCAGGAGATTTATCCTCTGCGGGAACGGAGGAAAGTCATCGGGTTAAGTGGACGATCATTGAGGCGCACTTCATAATGGAGGTGCGGCCCCGTGGAGCGGCCGGTGTTGCCCACGTATCCGACGATGTCTCCGCGTTTCACCTGCTGGCCGGGCCGAACTACGGTCCGAGACATATGTCCAAACAGAGTGGACATGCCGAATCGGTGGTCTACGACGACTGCGTTTCCGTAACCAAATCGCCTACCGGCAAAAGTCACCACTCCATCAGCAGTTGCGACGATCTTGTTACCGTAAGGCGAGGCGAAGTCCACACCCGGATGGAAATCTCGGTGCCCGCTAATGGGATCAAGCCGAAAACCAAAGCCACCGCTTGGGTATCCTCGCACCGGCATAATTGAGGGAGTGGCCGCTGAAACCGTGGCTTGGCGCTGGTACAGATCGTTGAGCTGTCGAAATTCGGCTTGCAGGTCAGTCATTCGATTTTTCAGAAAATCAATCCGGTCTCCGGCATATAAAAAGGTGGGGTAGTCGGAAGGGCCGCCCGTTCCGGCAATGGCCTCAGGCTGGCGCTCTATTCCCGACGTCTTCGTCAATTTCCGAGAAAGCGATTCAAGCGAACTTAGTTTTTCTTCCAATTGACCGGTGGCGTTCCTGTAAAGTCGATTTTCTGCCTGAAGTGTTCCGTTTTCCGTCTGCAATCTTTCGTAATCGCGGGTGCGGTAATTCAATGAAGCGTAATGAAACGAGGCAAGAAAGCTAACAACCAAAAACAAAATGAAGAAAATACCTCCACATAGAACTAAAGATTGCGGGATCTTGAATTTATGAATCTTTCCATCCCTCGGGTTTGCGATGACGAATGTGAGGCTCTTTTTCATCAAAAAATCTCCTCGTCGCGAAAACTGCGGGAAAAATAACGTATGTTTTCGTAAACTTAAGTGACCGTCGATACCAACGGTCAGCATAAGTGGCAGGTGTCACCCAGTCAGGGTGGGGCAATAATAATGAGCAGGTGATAGGCTGTCAACGCAAAAGTTTGCAAGATGTTGAGGGAAATGAACGAATCTAACGAAGATCTTCTGGAGCGTGAAATAGTGACGCAACTCACCCAGGGGATTGGAATTTGACTGGGTTAGATTTTCTGCGCGCGCCTTCTCTGATCCTAAAGTCCTTTTTCCATCGGGAAACTGCTAGATAATCTTGAGTATACCGAGGAGCGATTTTTTCTGGCACCTGACATTAACCGGAATAGTGCTGGTGTTGATTTGGACGCCCAGCCGATTCCTCACGCAGGATGGCCCTTCCCATCTGTACACGGCCAAGATCTTCCGGGGACTTTCGACGGATTTACATTTGCAGGATTGCTATCAGAAAGCCACTCCGCCTCCTCCTAATTCTTTGACCACCTGGTTGGGCGCTCTGCTGAGTCCTGTGTTTGGGAATGTAATCACCGAAAAGATCTGGGCTACTGTGTATGTTCTGCTCGTTGCGGGGGGCGGGGGATACCTCGCCTCAGTGATGGATTGCGCAAGCAGCAGTTTGGGTATTTATCTCTTCCTGCTGAATCCGTTCCTCTTCGCCGGATTTTGGAACTTCAATCTGGCAGTGGGAATTTTTCTGCTGGGGTTGGGCACGACAATTCGCGCGTTGCAGCGGCCGTCACCGGCGCGGTCCCTTTTTCTGCTGGTTCTGGGCGGCTCCTTGTATTTTACACACCTGTTTGTGTTCGCTGCCTACCTGTTGGTGTCGCTGATTCTGCTGCTGGCCAAGGGGAAGGACAGGGCAGGAAAGTGGCGCCGATCAGCGACTGTTCTTTTTTACAGTCTCGTGTTTCTGCTTAGCGCAGTGGGGGCCGTAATTATCTGGCACAATATGCGTTCCTTTCAAGCATCCGGCGATCAGATCGGCCTGCCGCGGTTGTTGGCGCAGTGGGCTCGAAATTCAGTGGCGGAGATGGACGTCTGGTATCGATACGGCGAGCAGTGGATACTGACGGTTCTACAGGCTGCTGTTCTGGTGGCAGTGCTATGGAGAATCAGCCGGGGAGAGATCCCTCGTCGATACGCGGCTGTTTTGGCGGCCTTTCTGCTGTTCTTCTTTTTCGCTCCCGACCAGCTTGGTGTGGCGATGGCGATCAAGGCGCGACTCTGGCTCCTGGCTGTAATTCTTGCGGCGCTCTGGCTGCCTTCGCGTTGGAACACGTGGATTGGCGCGCTGTGTGCTCTGCTGCTGTGCTGGCACCTGTGGCACATTCTACCTCTCCAACTGCGTTGGAACAGGCAACTCGATCCACTGCTGGAGGCGAGCCGAAAACTGGAGCGCGATCAGGTCCAGGCTTCGCTCATGGGAATCTACTGGGGCCGCGCTTCTTTGAAGCCGGGCATTTACCCGTTTGTGCACATAGACCAGTTGGTCGCGGCCGAAAGCAACGGAATCTCGTTGTCGAGCAATCAGATTCTTTCTTCAGCATTTCCGGTGCGCTATTTGGACTCATGCAAGAGCTCTGCCTGGCAAATGGCCCACTTGTTTGAGCGTGAAGTTTCCTCTCCCGAAGTGATCATCAACGCCGTGGCTGCATCCCCCGTTCGATACGTTGTGATCGAAAAGGCTGGCACGCTTCCGTGGCCCGATCTGATCCGGCGTTGGCGCGTAATTGTCGAGACGGCTGATTTTGCTTTAGTGGACGTCAGACCAAGAACGTAATTCGTCATCGATCATGGTCATCGGTCAACGGTCATGGTCATCGGTCAACGGTCATGGTCATCGGTCATCGGGTAATAGGTCAGCAGGTCGGCCGATCAGCAAATCAACAAGAAGGCACAGCGCGGCAGAGCCGCAACCAAAACGACCGACCACGATCACGTTCACGATCACGTCCACGTCAACGACTACGTCCACGTCTGCCGTGTTGAAGAAACAATCGCAAATATCTCTCCTGGCCAGTTAAGTATGTCAGGAGGTTCTTATGCTCAGTTACCAAAAACTCGACGTCTACCAGTGTGCTATTGAGTTTCTCGCAGTGGCAGCTGAAATCATCAAACAAATCCCCCGTAAATACTCTTTTCTGGCTGACCACCTCAAAGAGGCGGCCGTCTCGTCTCCTCTTAATATTGCAGAAGGGACAGGAAAGCCGACCGGAGCTGACAGCGCACGCTTCTTCGGCATTGCGAGAGGATCATCGATGGAATGCGGAGCCATACTGGATGCTTGCAAGGCACTCAAACTGGCCGATCCTGAGCTGCTACAGAAAGGCGGCCAACTCATTGAGCGCGTTGTTTCGATGCTGACCAAGATGATCAAATTCTAACTGACGATCCAGCGAGTCGTTCGTCGTGGACGTCGGACGTGGCCGTGGTCGTCGACGTGGTCGTGAACGTGGTCGTGATCGGCTTTTATTGGGTTGCGGCTTTGTCGCACTGTGCCTCCGCATTTCTTTGCCTAGAATTATGTTCGGGGGGCTGATATTCTTTCCCCGTTTCAACTCAGAAAAGTGGGCTTAATAAATCTGTAGCATTGCGTCGAGCTGGATAGGGGCGTGGATGTCCCAGATTTTTCATCGCAGCACAAATACTCTCTCAAAGCTAAGTATCTTCGGCGCTCTCTTCGTGCTGGCTTCTCTTGCCTGGCTGATAGCGGGGTTGAACCGTTCGTCTTACATCACCCAAGTATGGGTGGCTCGCGAACAGCCGGTGCAATTCAGCCACAAGCACCACGCCGGCGACGACGGGATCGACTGCCGTTACTGTCACACTTCGGTTGAAGACTCCTCCTTTGCCGGAATTCCACCGACGAAGACCTGCATGAACTGCCACTCACAGATTTTCGCCGACAGCGCCTACCTGGAGCCGGTGCGCGAGAGTTGGCGAACAGGAAAACCGCTCCAGTGGACTAGAGTGCACAATCTGCCGGATTTTGTTTATTTCAATCACAGCATCCATGTGAATAAGGGAGTCGGATGCGCCACTTGTCATGGCAGGGTCGATCGAATGCCGCTGACATGGCAGACCGCATCGCTGCAGATGGAATGGTGTCTTGAATGTCATCGCCACCCGGAGCGATATCTGAGGCGCCGCGATCAGATCTTCAACATGGCTTGGGAGCCACCGCCAAATCAAATCGAGGAAGGGTGGAGACTGGCGGGAGAATACAAAATTCTCGATCCGGCTCATTTGACCAGCTGTGATACATGTCATCGATGACTGATCACTAGAAAGATTGGTAGAGGGCTTGCGATGTCTATTAATCACAACAGGCTTGATCTCGCTTCATTGCGCGCCCGGCTCGGTTCATCGCGTGGCAAAGAATACTGGCGCAGTCTGGAAGAGTTGGCAGACACCCAGGAGTTCCAAGAGTTTCTGCATCGGGAGTTTCCAAAACAGATCTGTGAGTGGAATGATCCGGTGGGCCGTCGGAGATTTTTGAAATTGATGGGCGCCTCACTTGCGCTGGCCGGACTGAACGCATGCAGCCGCGCACCGGCTGAGGCGATTTTTCCGTATGTCCGCCAGCCGGAGGAACTGGCGCTCGGCAAGCCGCTCTTTTTCGCCACCGCCATGGAGCTGAGCGGCGTCGGCGCCGGAGTGCTGGTCGAAAGCCATGAGGGGCGTCCCACCAAAATCGAAGGAAACCCTGACCATCCTGCCAGTCTTGGCGCAACGGATCTGTTTGCCCAGGCGTCTGTTTTGACTCTCTACGACCCGGACCGCGCGCCCGCCGTTACCAACATTGGAGACATTCGCTCCTGGTCGGCATTTCTGGGAGCCATCCGCTCGTTATTGCAGGCGCAGCGGGCGCTAAAGGGAGCAGGAGTACGAATATTGACAGGCGCGGTCACATCGCCGACGCTGGGCAGTCAACTCGCAGAGTTGTTGAAGCAAATGCCCTCCGCCCGGTGGATTCAGTACGAACCGGCTTCGGGCGATGGCGCGCGAGCCGGCGCCCTGCTGGCATTCGGCACGCCGGTCAATACGATCTATCACTTCGACAAAGCGGACGTAGTTCTCTCGCTTGACTCAGATTTCCTCACTTGTGGTCCTGCCAGCCTTCATTACACACGGGACTTTATTGCCAGGCGGAGACTGGAGGAGGGCAAGACTGAAATGAATCGACTCTATGTGGTCGAGAGCACTCCCAGCAATACCGGATCAAAAGCGGATCACAGGCTGCCGTTGCGCCCGCGAGAGATTGGAAGTCTTGCGCGCGCGTTGGCTCGGCATCTGGGCGTTCCGGCGCTCTCAGCCGCGGAAGGATCTGTTGCTCCTGAAAAGTGGATCGCCGCGGTGGCGCGCGATCTGCAGCAACACCGAGGGTCAAGCATTGTCATTGCCGGAGACTACCAGACACCGGAAGTGCACGCGTTGGCGCATGCCATGAATCATGCGCTGAGCAATGTCGGAAAAACGGTAACCTACACCGATCCTGTGGAAGCCGAACCTGCCGACCCGGTGGAATCGCTTCGCCGGCTTGTCAAAGATATGGAGGCCGGCCAGGTAGACCTTCTGGTTATAATCGGCGCCAACCCCGTCTACAGCGCGCCCGCGGATCTGAATTTCGCCGCCAGCATGTCCAAGGTCGGACTGCGCGTTCACTTGAGCCTCTATTACGACGAGACGTCCGAGCTGTGCCACTGGCACATCCCTCAGGCCCACTTCTTGGAATCGTGGAGCGACGTTCGTGCCTACGATGGAACCATTTCGATCGTGCAGCCGTTGATTGCCCCGCTCTATCACGGAAAGACGGCTCATGAACTGCTGGCTGCGTTTACCGACCAACCGGAGCGCACCAGCTATGAGATTGTTCGTGACTACTGGAAGACGCAAAAGGCTGGAGGATGGGGCGCCGGCCAAACCGCTGTCGCCGGGACTCAGTCGAAGCCCGATTCCCCCGAGTTCGACAAATTCTGGCGCAAGGCCCTTCATGATGGATTTGTGCCAAACACGGCGTCTCCGCAGAGATCGGTTTCGCTAAGGACAGACTGGACCAGTGAATCGGTGAAGCGAAGCTCCGGACCTTTGCCGTCCGGTGAGCTCGAGATCGTATTCAGGCCCGATCCGACCGTGTACGACGGACGATTTGCGAATAACGGCTGGCTTCAGGAATTGCCCAAGCCACTGACCAAGTTAACCTGGGACAATGCCGCCTTAGTCAGCCCGGCCACGGCGCAGCGCCTGGGCCTTTCCCATGAGATCGCCTGGCGGGGCGGTGAGCACGGTCAGGTGCTGGCAGACGTGGTGGAATTGCAATTTCAGGGCAGAAAGGTACTGGCTCCGGTTTGGATCGCCCCCGGCCACGCCGATGATTGCATCACCGTGCACCTCGGATACGGGAGAAAGCGTGCCGGAAGAGTGGGTACGGGTGCCGGCTTCAGCGCCAACACTATCCGCACTTCCGATTCGCTCTGGTTCGGCAGCGGTCTATCGGTCACGAAAACAGGGGGCCGTTATCCCCTTGCCTGTGCGCAATACCATCACAACATTGAAGGCCGGAACCTGCTTCCCAGTAATACGCTCAATGGCTACAAGAAAGATCCTAAGTTTGCACAGCAGGAGTTTCCCGATCCACTGAAGACCCCGTCTCTTTATCCGGGCTTCCAGTACAAAGACTATGCCTGGGGCATGGCGATTGATCTGAATTCTTGTGTTGGTTGCAATGCCTGCGTGATCGCTTGCCAATCCGAGAACAATATCCCGATTGTGGGGAAGGAGCAGGTAATGCGAGGGCGCGAGATGCACTGGCTGCGAATTGATCAGTATCACAAAGGAGAGATCGATAATCCTGAAGTGTACTACCAGCCGGTTCTTTGCCAGCACTGCGAACACGCGCCTTGCGAGATAGTTTGTCCCGTGCAGGCGACTACTCACAGCGCTGAAGGCCTCAACACGATGGTCTACAACCGCTGTGTGGGAACCCGGTACTGTTCGAATAACTGCCCCTACAAGGTCCGCCGGTTTAATTTCCTGCAGTTTGCCGACTGGGAAACAGCCAGTCTTAAGTTATTGACGAATCCAGAAGTGTCGGTTCGCAGCCGCGGAGTGATGGAGAAGTGTACTTACTGCGTGCAGCGGATCAGCCACGCAAAGATAAACGCTGAAAGAGAGAACCGCCCCGTTCGAGACGGCGAGGTTTTGACAGCGTGTCAAGCGGTGTGCCCGGCACAGGCAATTGTGTTTGGCAACATCAATGATCCTGACAGCCGGGTTGCGAAGCTGAAGAAAGAACCGCGCAACTACGGCTTACTGGCGGAACTGAACACGCGCCCGCGCACCACGTATTTGGCTGCGGTGCGAAATCCTAATCCGGAATTGGAGAAAACATAGCTCCCATGCACGAACGCTTGCGCGGTACCGTTAATTCCAGCGAGCAGTCGCCGGTCATCGAGCCTGGTTACACGTTTGCTTCGGTCACCGACCAGATCAGCGCTATCGTTCTGAGGCGCGGCACGCCCCTGGGCTGGATCGTCGGATTTACGGTCTCATTTACTGTGGTGATGGTGCTCCTTTTCGCCATCGCCTATCTGTTTACTGTCGGCGTCGGCATCTGGGGAATCAACATACCTGTTGCTTGGGGATTCGCCATCATCAACTTTGTGTGGTGGATTGGAATCGGCCACGCTGGGACTCTGATTTCAGCCATTCTCCTGCTGCTGAACCAGAAATGGCGCACTTCTATAAATCGCTTTGCTGAAGCCATGACGCTGTTTGCTGTTGCATGCGCAGCAATGTTTCCGCTGCTGCATTTGGGCCGCCCCTGGTACTTTTATTGGCTGTTTCCCTATCCCAACACTATGGGAATACAGCCGCAGTTCCGCAGCCCGCTGGTGTGGGATGTGTTCGCCGTTTCTACTTACTTCACAGTATCTCTGCTGTTTTGGTTTGTAGGTTTGATACCCGACCTTGCTACCTTGCGCGATCGGGCCCCCAGGCGGGCCGGGCAGATCATTTACGGAATTCTGGCCATGGGATGGCGGGGCTCCGCGCGGCATTGGCAGCGTTACGAGGTGGCGTACCTGCTACTGGCCGGACTGGCGACACCGCTGGTGGTTTCGGTTCATACAGTGGTGAGTTTCGACTTTGCGATTTCGATTTTACCCGGTTGGCACACCACCATCTTCCCGCCTTATTTCGTCGCCGGGGCGATTTATTCGGGGTTTGCCATGGTTCTGGTGCTGGCCATTCCACTCAGAAAGTTTTATGGCCTGGAAGGTTTCATCACCATGCGACACATCGTCAACATGGCGAAGGTTATGCTGGCTACAGGATTGATCGTTGCTTACGGATACATGATGGAAGTGTTTATGGCCTGGTACAGCGGGGATACTTTCGAATGGGCCATGACCAAGAACCGAATGTTCGGTCCCTACGGTCCCTGGTACTGGGCACTGATCGTGTGCAATATACTCACACCCCAGATGCTCTGGATCAAGAAGATTCGCGAGAGAGTTGCCGCAGTATTCGTAATCTCAATTGTGGTGCTCACTGGGATGTGGCTGGAGCGCTATGTCATTGTAATAACCAGCTTGCACCGAGATTTTCTTCCCTCATCCTGGGGGATGTATTCGGCCACCGTGTGGGACTGGGCGACCTTCATAGGAACGATCGGATTGTTCCTGGCGCTATTGTTCCTATTCATCCGATTCTTGCCCATGATTTCTATCGCCGAAGTGAGGGCGCTGTTGACCGAGACGGAAGGGAAGGAGAGTTAGTGTGGGGACACGAGGCGGAAGGCAGAAAGCAGAGAGCAGGAGGCAGGAGGCAGAGGGCAGAAAACGATGGGCAATTCGGGCTGAGGAAATATAGATGAAGCGACCTTCGACTTATGGACTGATGGCCGAATTTGAAGACCCTGAGAAGCTGGTTGCGGCGGCACATCAGGCGCGGGACGCGGGATACCGCAGAATGGATGCCTATACGCCGTTCCCCGTTGAGGGGCTGTCCTCGGCTCTCGGCTTTCGTCACACCCGGGTTCCCATGATCGTGCTGATCGGCGGCATCGTCGGATGCATCGGCGGTTTCTTTATGCAGTACTACATCGCCGTTATTGATTATCCTCTAAACATTGGAGGACGTCCGCTCAACAGTTGGCCTGCTTTTGTGGTGGTGACTTTTGAGATGACGATTCTGGCTGCGGCTTTGTCGGCCGTGCTGGGCATGCTGGCTCTAAACGGCCTTCCGATGCCTCATCATCCCGTCTTCAACGTTCCCCGTTTTGCGCTTGCCTCCAAAGATCGATTCTTCCTGGTTATTGAATCAACAGATCCAAAATTCGATCTTCAGGGCACCAGGGATTTTTTGAAATCGTTGGGCTGTCGCGAGGTTATGGATGTCGAATCATAATCCATATCGGTTCCTTGCCCTCCTTGCTCTTCTGCTGCCGGCATGCAGCCAGCAGATGGCCAAGCAGCCGAAATATATACCGCTCCGACCCAGTCCTTTTTTCGAAGACGGAAGGTCGGCGCGTCCGCTAGTCGAAGGCACTGTCGCGCGGGGCCAGCTTCATGATGATCCACTGCTTTACACAGGAAGAATTAGTCCGCCGTCAAGCGCCCAATCCAGCGCGCCGCAAATGGTGATAGACGCCATTATCCGCGCGAAAATGAGGTCTGTCCCCGCTGGCGCGAAGATCGGGTCCGGTTACGCCAACGTTTTTCCGGTTGCCGTCACTGGCCAGGTATTGGACCGGGGACAGGAGCGGTTCAATATTTATTGCTCTCCCTGCCATGGACGGCTGGGTATGGGAAACGGGATGATCGTGCAGCGCGGGTATCGGCGCCCGCCATCGTTTCATACAGATCGGCTGAGAGAGGCTCCGCCGGGATACTTTTTTGACGTAATCAGCAACGGGTTCGGCGCCATGCCCGATTATGCGGCGCAGATTTCCCCACAGGATCGGTGGGCCATCATCGGCTACATCCGGGCGCTTCAGCTCAGTCAGAACGGCTCGCTTGATGATGTCCCCGCCGGGGAGCGAAGCAAACTCGCAAGCGGAGGGCAGAAATGAGTCAAGCAGCATATGCCGCGCCGCCGGTAGTCGATAGCATCCAGCAGCGGGCTCTCCTGATCGGCGTCTTCAGTCTTCTGCTTTGCGTTTTGGGGGCATTCTTCAGCCCTGAGCAGTTCTTCCGCTCCTACCTGATGGGTTATCTGTTTTTCATAGGAGTGGCGCTCGGCTCGCTGGCGATCGTCATGCTCCAGCATTTGTCTGGAGGCGCATGGGGGATCGTGATCCGCCGCTTGCTTGAATCAGCTACCCGCACGCTTCCGTTGCTGGCGCTTCTATTTGTTCCGCTGATCCTGGGGATGCGTCACCTGTACCTCTGGACGGATTCCGAAGTAGTGCGGCAAAGTGAAGTCCTGCAGCACAAGCAGCCCTATCTTAACGTTCCCTTCTTTCTGGCCCGCGCGGTCCTATACTTCGCCGTGTGGCTGGTGCTGGCGTACTTCTTGAACAAATGGTCGCTGGAACAGGATCGCAAAGCGAATCCGGTGATAGCGCGGCGGCTTCAGGTCATCAGCGGGCCCGGACTGGTGCTTTACGGTCTGACGGTAACTTTTGCGTCCATCGACTGGGTGATGTCGATTGAGCCGCAGTGGTTCTCGACAATATACGGGCTGCTGTTTATCGGAGGCCAGGGCTTGTCGGCCATGTCATTCATTATTGCCATGGCCATTCTGCTTGCGAAAAGAGAGCCCATGTCGTCCATTTTTGTGCCCAGCCATTTTCAAGACTTAGGGAAATTACTTCTGATGTTTACCATGCTCTGGGCATACTTTTCGTTTTCTCAACTCCTCATTATTTGGGCTGGGAATCTGCCGCAAGAGATTCCCTGGTACTTGCGCCGCTGGCAGGGGGGCTGGCAGTGGGTGGGAATATTGCTGATCGTGTTTCACTTCGCGCTTCCGTTTGTCCTGTTGTTATCGCGCGACCTGAAACGAAACACAAACGCGCTGGCCGTGGTTGCCGCACTGCTCATCCTGATGCGCTTTATTGATCTGTTCTGGCTTACCGTACCGGAATTTTACGCGGGGCGCTTTCATATTCATTGGATGGATTTTGCGGCTCCGGCGGGTGTGGGCGGTGTCTGGCTGGCTTTTTTTGCCTGGCAACTGAAGACCAGACCGTTGCTGCCGCTCAATGATCCGGAATTAGAAGATGCGCTGGCGTCCCATCATGGGGTCGGGTCTTCAGAATTTAGAACTAAAAATTCAAGACCCGACCGCGGAAGATAATGCTGCGAAGATGACCAATCCGGGAGTTTCCCGCGAGCGCCGCGACGTCAACATCCGAGGCATCCTCATATTCGGAGTAGCTCTGCTTGCCTGCACCATTGTTATCTACCTGATCTTGTGGGGGCTGTTGAGACACTTTGAGGTTCAGACGCAAAGATTGGAGGCGAAGGCGCCTCCGCTGGCTCGCGAACGCCAGCAAGTGCCCCCGGAGCCTCGCTTGCAGGGGGCTCCTAGGCACGAGAATTCTCCCTCTATGGACATCGAAAGATTCCGTGCTCAAGAGGATCAGTTGCTGAACAGTTACGGTTGGGTCGACTCAAAAGCCGGAGTAGTAAGAATACCAATTGAAGATGCCAAGAAGCTCTTGCTGCAAAGAGGGCTGCCTGTGAGGGAGCAGGCTGGGGAAGGCAGAAAGTAGAAGGCAGCCACGAATGACGAATGTCGAATGACGAATGAATGAGCTGCACTTGTTGGCCGGTGGGTGATTCTGTAGATGGAGGATCGCAAGAACAGAATAAGACGAACAAATGATCGAAACTACTAGCTATCGACATTCGACATTCGACATTCGACATTCGACATTCGCAGCTGTGTTCTGCTTTCTGGCTTCAGTCGCTATAGCCTTCGGCCAGCTAATGGCGCCGCAGGTCGGGCCCCCGTCGAGCCGTCTCCCGCAGGCGCTGCGCGATATCGGCATAGATCAGAAGTTGAACGAGCAGGTACCCCTGGACCTTATGTTTCGCGACGAGCAGGGACGATCGGTGCGGCTCGGGGACTACTTTTTCCGCAAGCCGGTAGTGCTTTCGCTCGTTTACTTTCAGTGCCCAATGCTGTGCAATCAGGTGCTCAACGGTCTTGCCAGCAGTCTGGGAGTGCTCTCCTTTGATGTCGGCAGACAATTCGATGTGGTGACTGTCAGCTTTGATCCACGAGACACCCCGTCGCTGGCTGCTGTTAAGAAGGCAGCTTATCTGGAACGATACAAGCGCTCCGGTGCGGCGGGAGGGTGGCACTTTCTGACGGGCGAGGAAAACTCAATCAGGGCCCTGGCGCGAGCCGTCGGATTCCGCTATACATTCAATCCCACGACCGGCCAGTTCGCTCATGCCAGCGGTGTTGTGGTTTTGACACCGCGCGGAAGAACAGCCCGTTATTTTTATGGCATTGAGTACGCCCCAAAAGATCTGCGGCTCGGTTTGATTGAAGCTGCAGAAGAACGGATTGGTTCACCTGTCGACCAGATATTGCTCTTCTGCTACCACTACGATCCTTCGACAGGAAAGTACAGCGCCATTGTGTTGAACTTCGTGAAGCTGGGCGCCGCTTTGATGTTGATCGCGCTGGCAACGATGTTTTTCTTTTTGCGCCGTAAGGGAGCGGGCCAAGAGATTGTAAAACTGAAGGGGGCCGCTTAGATGCTGCTGGGTCTGCCATTCACCCCCGATCAGGCATCCAGCGTGGCCGGGCACACGGATGCGCTGTACTTATTTCTAGTGCTGATTACCATCTTCGTAGCCATTACCATCGCGGGCCTGGAGCTTTACTATTCGGTCAGGTTCCGGCGCCGTTCACCGGATGAAGTGCCCGGTTCTACCAAGACTTCCCTCAGACTTGAGATCATCTGGACGGTCATCCCGTTCATCGTTGCCATGTGCATTTTTGTATGGGGATCGAGCGTCTACTTTGAGATTTATCGGCCTCCGCGGGAGGCGATGGAGATTTATGTGACCGCCAAACAGTGGATGTGGAGATTCCAGCACGCGGACGGGCAGCGTGAGATCAACGAACTGCACGTTCCGGTTGGCCGTGCAGTCAAGTTGATCATGGCAAGTGAAGATGTGATTCACAGCTTCTTTGTTCCGGCTTTTCGAATCAAGTACGACGTTGTGCCTGGGCAGGGACGCTATACCATTGGATGGTTCGAGGCAACTAATGCCGGCCGCTATCATTTATTTTGCGCCGAGTACTGCGGGACAAATCACTCCCGCATGGGCGGTTGGGTCGACGTGATGGAACCGGCCGATTATGAAGCCTGGCTGAGCGGCGGCCAGGCGGAGGGTTCACTGGCTTCTTCAGGAGAGAAGCTGTTCCAGTCTCGCGCCTGTAATACCTGCCACCGCAGCGACGCCCAAGGACGCGGGCCGGTACTGGATGGATTATTCGGCTCGAAAGTTATTTTGGACAACGGTCAAACATTAGTGGCCGACGAAAGTTATATCCGCGAATCTATTCTCAGCTCTCAGGCAAAAATTGTAGCCGGATTTGCCCGTCCTTCCATCATGCCGACGTTCCAGGGGTTGATCGGCGAAGAGCAGCTGTTGCAACTGGTGGCTTACATCAAATCACTCGGTCCAAAACAGGGAGCAAGTCCGGTTACGAATAAGAGGTAGGCGCTTGCAAGGACCAGGTCGCAAGTCGCGAGTCGCAGGTCGCAGGTCGAAAGTCGCAAGTCGAAAGTCAGTCGAAAGTCGACTGATTGTTGAATGCAAAGAAGTAAAGGCTGTGGATGTCAGAGGGTGGGGAGAATCAATTTGATCGGGGCGGCGGCCCCGCGCAGTCGCCCGAATCTGTCCGCCTTCATTGGAAGAACGGGTGACCACGCAGAGTCGCCCGCACTGCTTGACTTGCGAGTTTCGACCTGCGACCTGCGACGATGTTTGAAGGATAAGGTATGAGCACAGCCGGAAAGCCAGTCCATCCTCGTGAACATTACCTGAATGTCAGCTATGGCGTGAGGTCATGGCTGTTTACGACCGATCACAAGCGCATCGGATTGCTCTATCTTGTATCGATTACTTTCTTCTTCTTTATTGGCGGATTCTTTGCCACGTTGATTCGCCTGGAGCTGCTCACGCCCAAAGGCGATTTGGTCTCGGCGGAAACCTATAACAAATTGTTTTCCATGCACGGCATCATCATGGTCTTCTTCTTTCTAATACCGTCTATTCCTGCCGTGCTCGGAAATTTCTTGATCCCGCTGATGATCGGAGCCAAGGACGTCGCGTTCCCGCGTTTGAACCTGTTCAGCTGGTACCTCTTCAGCCTGGGCGGCCTTTTCATGCTTTACGCGCTGGTAAATGGAGGAGTGGATACCGGCTGGACTTTTTATCCGCCGTACAGTACCAGCTTCTCGAATACCAATGTCGCTGCTACGGTCATCGGGATTTTCATCGCCGGGTTTTCATCGATTCTGACCGGGTTGAATTTCATCGTGACCGTTCACACTATGCGGGCCCCTGGATTGACCTGGTTCCGACTGCCGCTGTTTGTATGGAGCATGTATGCGACCAGCATCATTCAGGTGCTGGGAACTCCGGTGGTGGCGGTCACCTTGCTGTTGGTGGCAATCGAGCGGTTATTCCATATCGGAGTGTTTGACCCTGCTTACGGCGGAGACCCGGTGCTTTTCCAGCATCTATTCTGGTTTTATTCCCACCCGGCCGTATACATTATGGTTCTGCCGTCAATGGGGGTCGTCAGCGAGCTTGTGGCTACCTTTACCCGGCACAACATTTACGGCTACAAGTTCGTTGCATTTTCCAGCGTGGCCATTGCGGTGTTTGGCTTTCTTGTCTGGGGACACCATATGTTTGTCAGCGGCCAGTCCATTTACGCGAGCATGGCTTTTTCTCTGCTCAGCTACGCCGTCGCCATTCCTTCTGCGATTAAGGTTTTCAACTGGACTGCGACACTCTACAAGGGTTCGGTCTCCTATCAGACGCCGATGCTTTACGCTTTCGGATTCATCGGGCTATTCACCATCGGCGGAATGACCGGGCTGTTTCTGGCCGCGTTGGGGATTGACGTGCATGTAACGGACACCTATTTCGTGGTGGCGCATTTTCACTACATTATGGTCGGCGGCGCCGTGATGGGTTATCTCGGTGGAATTCACTACTGGTGGCCCAAGATCAGCGGACGGATGTATCCGGAAGCCTGGGCCAGACTGAGCGCCTTGATCGTGTTCGTCGGATTCAATCTGACTTTTTTTCCTCAGTTCCTTCTTGGATACATGGGCATGCCGCGGCGCTACTATTCGTACCCCGAAGAGTTTCAGGTGCTCAACGTGATGTCGAGTGCCGGCGCTTCAATTCTCGCAGTGGGCTATGTGCTGCCCATGGTCTATCTGATTTGGTCGATGCGGTATGGGCCTGTCGCTGAGGCAAATCCCTGGCCGGCGACGGGGTTGGAATGGCAGACATCATCGCCGCCGCCCACAGAAAATTTCGAAGTGACGCCCTTGGTAACGCGGGCGCCGTATGAGTTCCCGTCGATAGAGGAAGTTAAGTTTGGAGGTCAGCTTCGACCGGAGAAGCAGGCGGTGTGAGGGGCGTCCAGGAAGGACGAAACTGCTCCCAGGAATCGCAGCGTCCTTGGCGTAGACGGCTTTTCCTTCGGTTGGGCCGTGTCGCTCTAGGTCCTTTGTGGTCAAAAAAGCTTCACCACCAAGGACACGGCGGACACAAAGGATGCGGAGCCGCTGAATCCAGTAGTACTTCATGGAAGAGACTTAGCCTTGGCTGACAGTGATATTGCGACCCATTCCATTGTGGCGCATCAGTTTGAAGATCTTGAGCAACAGCGTGATGCAGGCACGCTGGGAATGTGGATCTTCCTGGCGACGGAGATTATGTTCTTCGGCGGCATGTTCACAGCGTACACTGTTTACCGGTCACTCCACGCACTTGCATTTGCTGAAGTCAGCCAGCATCTCGACATTGTTCTGGGCACTGTAAACACCGTAGTCCTGATCTGCAGCAGCTTCACCATGGCCCTGGCAGTCTACGGAGCACAGACAGGACGGCGCAGAATGCTCATTCTTTGCCTGCTGCTGACCATTGCGCTGGGTCTGGTGTTCTTAGGAATCAAATTTGCCGAGTATCATCACAAGTTCGAGGAACATCACGTACCGGGCCTATCCTTCCACTATCCCGGGCCGTATGGCCAGGAAGCGGCCATGTTTTTTTCGCTTTATTTCGCGATGACCGGCGTGCATGCCCTACACATGATCATCGGGATCGGGTTGCTGAGCGTGCTCGTGTACCTGGCCTTACGCGGCCGATTTACAGTGGAATATAACCATCCGGTGGAGCTTTCCGGACTGTATTGGCACTTTGTGGACATTATTTGGATTTTTCTATACCCCTTGCTTTACTTGATAGGCCGTCATCTGAGATAAGGGATTTTGCGATTATGTCGCACAAGGTTGTTCCGATTTCCACTTACCTGGTAATTTTTGTCATCTTGCTGGTTCTGACAGCGACTACCTACTGGGTTTCGTCCCTTGAACTGGGGAGATGGAATGCCATTGTCGCGCTTTGCATTGCCGTGACGAAGGCGTTGCTGGTGGCGCTTTATTTCATGCATGTCCGGTACAGCCACCGGCTGACCCAGATTGTTATAGCTGGAGGCGTTTTCTGGCTCGGGATTATGATTGCGCTGACCATGAGTGACTATTTGACCAGAAGCTGGCTGTCGGTTTCACTCAAATGATTCGAAAGATTCTCTTTGCCACAAACTTTACTCCGCTATCGCGTAATGCGCTCGACTATGCCTTGGAACTGGCTAAGAAGACAGAGGCTGACCTCGTTGGGGCTTACTCGCTGCAAGTGCCGATGCCCGTCTATTCTCTTTCCTTGCCCAGTGCGGAATATAAGAAAGAAATGGAAAATATCGGCCGCTTCAAATTGCAGGATTTCTTCCAGGGCGTAACGCTTCGAGGAGAAGAAGTGAAGACGAGGCTCTGCCTCGGTCCGCCCGGACAAGAACTGAGCAAGCTTGCCAAAGCCGAGAAGGCGGATTTGATAGCCGTCGCTAAACACAGCCGCTCCACGCTGGAGCGATTCTTCATTTCTTCGACTACGGAAAGGATCGTGCGCCAATCGAGAACGCCCGTTCTTGTGGTGCCGGATCAGGGCAGGCGAAGCGTCAAGTGGAAGCCGATATTATGCGCGGTTGATTTCTCGGACCCGTCGCTGGAGGCTTTGAGATTTGCCATCAAGCTGGCTGCTGATTATGGAAGTGAGCTTGCGGTTCTGCATGCTCTCGAGTTGGGACCGATGATGGAAGCCTTTGGAGAGAAGTCGCGTGCAAAATTGGCCGCCGTGCCTGAAAGGATAAGGAAAAAGCTTCAAGACTTGAATCGGATGTTTGGTGCGCCTCGCGGTGTCGAAACATTGGTCGCCCAGGGAAAGCCTCCCGAGGTTATCCTGGGCGAGTCAGAACGCCTTGGTTCGGACCTTGTCATTGTGGGAAAGCGGGGAAATGTCGTGCGGGAGCGCCTTGCCATCGGAGCCACGACCAATTCAATTCTCCGGGCCGCTCATATCCCGGTGATAGTAGTTCCAGGCTTCAGACCCCGAACCTAGAATCCGGAGAAAAAACCCACGGGAAGAGGTCAGCAGCGGTGCGGCAAGGAGAGTGTCTCAAAACCGATGAAACCACGGGGAACACTGGGAACACGGGGATTTAAGGATTGCTTTATCAATAAGATTTACTGCCAATTTCGAAAGCCCTAGTCCCCGTGTTCCCAGTGTCCCCCGTGGTTTCACGCGCGCCGAAAAAGGTGTAAAGTAAGGCAGGCCATATGGCTTCCGAATTCATTTTCGAATCCTTTTTTGTGCCGGGATTGGCTCATGCCAGTTATCTGGTAGGCGCCAATGGCCAAGCGGCGGTAATTGATCCCAAGCGCGACGTGGAAGATTATCTGGACGCGGCGTCTCGGCACGGTTTGAAGATTCTGGCCGTTCTGGAAACTCATCCGCATGCCGATTTTGTTTCGGGACACGTCGAATTGGCGCAAAGAACTTCAGCAAAGATTTATGTTTCCCACTGCGCGCCGGCCAGCTACCCGCGGGTAGCGTTGCATAACGGGGAGAGTATTCGGGTGGGAGCTCTGGACATTGCCGCGTTGGAAACGCCCGGACATTCCCCAGATTCAGTCAGCTATCTGGCGCGGCTGGAGGGCAAACCGGAGGCGCTCTTTACGGGCGACACGCTATTTGTAGGAGACGTGGGTCGGCCCGACCTGCGCGATGCCGACCAGCAACCGCGCGAGCTGGCCGAAGCGCTTTACGATTCTTTGTTTGGAAAGCTGCTCGCGCTGCCCGATGACCTTAAGGTCTATCCCGCCCACCGGGCCGGCTCTCTCTGCGGAAGAAGTATTTCTCAAGAGCCTTTCACCACCATAGGTCAGGAAAGGCGTTTCAACTGGGCGCTTCAGATTCGGGAGCGGTCACGTTTCGTCCAGGAGATGATTTCCAATTTGCCGGACCGCCCTGCTTACTTCGCCCACGATGTGCAAATGAATCTTTCGGGAGCTCCTGCGCTAAATCAGCTCGCCGAACCGAAGCCGTTGACCCAAGAACAATTGACAAGCGCCATGAAACAGGGAAGTACCGTGGTCATCGATACCCGAACAGCCCTGAGCTTCGGTGCCGGGCACCTGCATGGAAGTTTGAACATCGGCATCAACAGCGCCTTGTTTTCGACTTGGGTGGGTTTTCTAGTTCCTTTCAATACTCCCGTTTCTTTGGTTGTCGAGAGCAACGATGATCTCAAAAAGGCGCGCCTGGACCTGGCGCGAATCGGCTACGACCGACTCGAAGGTTATATCCGCGCTGATCTGATTTCGGACAAAGTGCAAACGTCGCAGTTGAGCGTGTGCGACGTTAGGTCATTCCTTCAAGAAGGTGATCCGGTTCAGTTAATCGACGTGCGCACGCCCGGCGAATGGAGCAGCCACCACATCGAAGGAGCGGTGAATATCCCGCTTCCAACGTTGCCGAAGCGCCTGGCTGAACTGCCGGCAGGAAAGTCTCTTGCAGTCATCTGTGGCAGTGGTTATCGAAGCAGTATTGCCTGCAGTCTCCTTGCTGCACGCGGCTTCCGTCGGGTACAGAATGTGATGGGGGGAATGAACGCCTTCGACGGCACGAAGTGCCCGGATTGGGTGCCAGCAGATCTGGTCTTTAATTGAGCGTGAATCTTACCCGGCTAGAGTGCGGAATTCGGATTGCGGATTGCGAATTTTGGATTGCGTATTTCGCTGCGGATTTCAGATTGTGGATTTCGAATTTCGGTTTGAAGGACTTCCGCTGTCCAAGTCATGATTCCCATTTTCGGACACGCGCCCACGAACAAGTCACCATGGAAAACAGCTGATTTCAAAGTTCGGCCATCTCTAGCCGAAATCCGAAATCCGAAATCCGCAATCCGCAATCCGAAATCCGCAATCCGAAATCCGCAATCCGCAATCGAATTACTGCACTTTCTCGATCACGCCGCAGGCAATTCTCGGTCCGCCGCTTACGCCGGATTTTGAGGCGCCGGTTATTCCTGCATCCTGATTCTTGTGAATGATGATGGCGCTGCCATCTTCATCAAGCAGGCTGACGGGACCCTCCGACAGAGTAACGCGCGTGGTGGTCACCCTCAGAGTGCCCTCACCCTTCTCATTGATCTGGATATTGGGAATGTCTCCCATGTGAAAAGGGTGATTGGCATCCGGATCGGTATTTCCTGCCGGACCTGGATCAAAATGCCCACCAGCCGAAGTAAAAGGCGGTTCGCATTTTCCAACCGCATGCAAATGCACGCCATGGAGGCCGGGAGTCAGCTTGGCAGGATCCCCCTTCAGGTGAACGGTAATCTCTACTTTCCGTCCCGTTCCATTTTCCAATTCAGTAAATGTCGCTTCCCCGGTGATTCCGTCTCCGCGGATGTCAGCCTTGGCGCGGGCGAGCGTGTGAGGCTGCGCTTTGCCTTTCCCTTTCCCTTTGCTCGCCGCCTGCCCTGCGGCAAAGCCTGCGAGGCCGAAGACAAGAATACTGGGCACAATCAAGATTTTGAAGATTCTCTTAATCACGGATCTCTCCTCCCTTTGAAAAGTGCTTCCTGTCAAACTTCCCTGCTTTCAAGTATACCGAAGAACCGGCTCTTTCGCCGACGGAACCGAACTAAGCAGATTATCCAGATTATTCACAAATCTTCCTCTCAGGAAAATTTATGAATGATGCAGGCTTACGCTCACGGTGCTGACCAACGCACCTGGCAGCTGAGAAGCTAAGAACTGCGCACCGGTTCCGCTCATTGTAGCTGCGACGATCCCGCCGCTTCGGCAGTGGGAGGCACCTGCTGAGGAACCATTCCAAAGAACTGTAGAAATTGAATGGCTCTTTGCGCCGGCCCAATCAGCCGAATCTGACAGTTGGCAAACTGGCAGTTGGTCCAGCTGAAGTCTCCTCCGCTGTAAACCAGCACGGAATTGCCGATGGTGCAGTTTTCGAAATGATGATCGTCCATCTGGACAACCGAACCGGAGACGTTTTGGTTGGCAATGACCTGCATCCTTCCTCCGTGAGAATGTTCTAGTTGCATAGCAGAACCGGCGCTCAGCCATCAGCTATCAGCTAGCTATCAGCCATCAGCAGACAGGCTTCAGCAGACAGCTGCTGCCCGCTTTCCGACTGAGAGCCGACGGCTGAGAGCTGATAGCTGATAGCTGACAGCTAGCTGAGCCGGTACCGCCACCTGGGAAGCATAACCACGAATCTTGCCAATTTCACGAATTCATTTTATTTTCCCTTCAGAAGGCGGCGGAATCCTGGCAGAATCGAGCCGTCGCGAAGGGGAGAATCCAATGTGGAAAGAATTCAAAGAATTTATGGCACGCGGAAATGTGGTTGATCTAGCGATAGGAATTGTTATTGGAGCAGCCTTCGGCAAGATCGTTAGCTCCTTTGTAACCGACGTACTGATGCCGCCGATTGGCCTGCTCTTCGGTAAAGTGGACTTTACCAATCTTTTCATCAATCTGTCTGGCAAAACCTATGCCACTCTGGCCCAGGCAAAGACGGCCGGGGCCCCCACTATCAATTACGGCATATTTTTGAACACCATTCTGGACTTTCTGATTGTAGCGTTTGCGATCTTTCTGGCTATTCGGCAGGTCAACAGGATGAAACGTGGGCAGGACCCGACAACCAAGGAATGTCCTTTTTGCTTGTCCACAATTCCATTGAAAGCAACCCGCTGCGGACATTGCACTTCAGAGTTGAAAGCCGCCTGAAATGTCGAATGCCGAAGTTCCAATGTCGAATGCAGGCCCTCCGGCAGTATGTCGAACTCGTGAACGGCCGATTCCAACGTGAGAACGCAATCCCCGGGCCCTGGACAAACTCCTCGCTCGTCATTCGACATTCGACATTCGAAATTCGACATTTGCCGAGCGACATTCGACTTGTTTCTAATCAGCTTTCTCATCCTGTTCTTTGAGTTGGCCTGCATCCGCTGGTTCGGAAGCATGGTGATTTTCCTTACCTTCTTCACCAACTTGGTGCTCATGGCTTCCTTCCTGGGAATGACCGTCGGCTGCCTGGCTGCGTCTCGAAGAGCCAACTTCATTGAAGCCTCGATTCCGGTAACTCTGCTGGCTTCTTCTCTCGCATGGACTGCGCTGCACATTTACCTCGCCTACACCAAAGTGACCATCGACGTCGGGGGGCAGGAGTCCCCGCAACAGATTTATTTCGGAACAGAATACCGCGCCATCAACCCCGGGCAAATCGTCATCCCCATAGAGGTAATCGCCGGGGTTTTCTTTGTTCTAGTCGCGCTTGCGTTTCTGGGAATGGGACAAATCATGGGGCGCGCTTTTGAATCGATTCCCAACCGCCTGAAAGCCTACACCTCGAATATTACCGGCAGTCTGCTTGGAATCGCTTTGTTCAGCCTTGCTTCTTACCTTCGCACATCGCCGTTTGTCTGGTTTCTGACGAGCATGCTTCTGTGCCTTTACTTCGTTTTCCAATCGTGGCGGCCGGAGCCTCAGAGGGAAACTCCGCGCAGAAGGGCGAAACGAGCGGCCTGGGGCCGGGCGCTTCAGGCCGGCGCCGCGATCGGCGTGGTTTCGGTTACCGGATTGAGCGGCTGGGGCTTCGGAGTAAAGGGCCGGACGCTTTGGTCTCCCTACTACAAGATCGTTTATCAGCCGGAGACGGGCGACATAGATACCAATAATATCGCGCATCAAAGAATGATATCCGTGACCGAAGAGGGCTCTGCCTATGTCTTGCCTTACCTGCTGAATCGCGACGCCGGCGGCAAGCCATTCAGCGAAGTGCTGATCATCGGAGCGGGTTCGGGCAATGACGTGCAGAGCGCGCTTTCTCATGGAGCAAGCCACGTGGACGCTGTGGAAATCGATCCGGTGCTGTACGCTATCGGGAAGGCCGGCCATCCTGCGCGTCCTTACGATGACGCGCGCGTCGCAGTCTACCTGGATGACGGCAGAAGTTTTCTGAAGCGCACCGAGAAGAAATATGATCTTGTCATTTATGCTCTAGTAGATTCTCTGGTACTGCACTCGGGCTATTCAAGCCTGCGGCTGGAAAGTTTTCTGTTCACGCGCCAGGCGTTTCAAGAGGTCAAAGCAAAGCTGAAACCGGGAGGCACCTTTGCCATGTACAACTATTACCGCCAGGGCTGGGTGGTGGGACGGCTGGAGAAGATGGTCGAGGAGGTTTTTGGGTCCGCTCCCGTTGTGGTCTCCCTGCCCTATCAGGAACGCATCACGCCGTCGGACAGTCAGAAGAATCACATAACCTTCCTGATGGCGGGCAACACTGATGCAATCGCGCGCGCATTCCAGGAGAGGAAGTACTTTTGGCTGAATTCCGTTCCCGATAGGAACGAAACAGTGAATGCGTTCGGCCCATTGCCTCCGACGCCCCGCGCGGCGGTTGAATATCGAAGCGGAGCCTCTCCGGTACGGCTCGAGAAAGCAATGGCCGAATGGAAAATGATTGGACCGGCGCGCGTAGACACACAGGGAGTCTTGTTGCTTCCGAGCGACGACTGGCCGTTCCTTTATTTGAAGGACCGTGAAATTCCCGCTTTAAACCAGCGGGGAATGGTTCTGGTTGCCTCACTTTCCGTACTGATTCTTTTCCTATTTGCCCCAGTGCAGGCGATTCGTTTTAGTTGGCAGTTTTTCTTTCTCGGGGCGGGCTTCATGCTATTGGAAACCAAGAGCGTGGTGCACATGGCCTTGCTGTTTGGAGCGACCTGGATTGTCAATTCTATCGTTTTGTTCTCGATTTTGTTGATGATCCTGCTAAGCAATCTCTGGGTCCGCTGGTCAAATCCACGAAATCTTTGGCCGTATTATGCGCTGCTTGCCGGCGCCCTGCTGGTCAATACGCTGGTTCCGATGGAGAGATTTCTCGCGCTGCCAGGAGCCTGGAGGGTGCTTGCTTCATGCTCGCTGATCTTTGTCCCGATCTTCTTCGCAGGCGTGATTTTTGCTTCCCTTTTCAGTGCCAGTAGCCGGCCAGACGTGGACTTCGGCGCCAACATCTTCGGAGCGGTACTGGGAGGGCTGTGCGAATATCTCTCGCTGGTGATCGGATTTCGCTATCTGCTGTTAATCGCCATGGGATTTTATCTCCTGTCGGCGGCAGCGGGAGGGAAGGTGGCATTGCCGAGCGGGAAAGGGACGACATAGTCGAGGGGCCTCGAAGGCCAGAAGAGAAGGTGCGAAAAATGACCCAAAAAAGCCGTCCACGAGCGCGAGCGCGTCCACTCGACCGGGGGCGGCGCGCAGAAAACGCGCTTGCCCCCGGCTATATTCTTTGACCGCTTCGCGGTCTAGGCGCCGCGAAGCGGCGCTATTGGAGAGACGCCCGGTGGGGCGTCTCCTGCACGATGAAAGATTGCGCAGGAGACGGCCCTCAGACCGTCTCGCCAAAATGTCCAAACCCGAGTGACCGCTTCGCCATCTACTTCTTCACCGTCGGATACTCGATTCCCAGTTGCTCCAAGTAGCTCTTGTATCTTGTCGGATCGTAGTAGAACTTGGCCAGCTCCGGAACGAATTTCTCCATCTTCTCCCGGTTCAGCTCGATGGCGGGCTTATCGTTTGGATTTATCAGAGGGATATACTTCTCGTCTTTAGTTTGAACATTGCGGAAGTAGTCCCACGCCTGCTGCACAAGCTCCGGGCGAAGCATGAAATCCAGAGCCGTCATCGCCTGAACCTTGGCGCCGGCCGTCGATCCTTTGTGAGCGATGGGAGTTGCCATGGCAACGGCATTGGGCCAGCTATGTCCCGGCAGGTGAGGGATGTTCGCCGGATACCGCAGGTAGACGGTGGGCACGTTCCACGAAATGTCGCCGATATCGTCCGACCCGCCGCCGGTGGGTTCCTTGGGCTCTGCCAACTTCTTCACATCTTTAGTCAAGCCTTCCTCTTTCGAGCCGATTTCCTTTTGCAACGCTTTTGCCAGAATCTGATCCGCTTCACTCCATGGGGGCATTCCTACGGCCTCAAGATTTTTCTGCTGCGTCTCGGCGATCACCTTGTTGAAGTGCGCCGGCCAAGCTGAGCCCACGGTTCGCTGGCTTACCGTCGTGTCGGTCATCATAGTGGCAGCCTGAGCCATTTTGTTGCCCAGTTCATACAATTCCTTGATGTGCGGGTAATCCAATTCCCGAAAGTAATACCAGACCATTGCCTCAGAAGGCACTACGTTGGGTTGATCGCCGCCGTTGGGGATCACATAGTGGGATCTTTGTTGGAGACGAAGATGTTCCCGCCGGTAGTTCCAGCCGGCATTCATCAATTCGACGGCGTCCAGGGCGCTGCGTCCCTGCCAGGGAGCCCCCGCTGCATGCGCCGCTTTCCCGTGAAAGGTGTACTGGACCGAAACAAGGCCGCTGTTGTTGAATACCCTCCCGTAATTGGTGGCAAAGTCGCTGTCCACATGACAACCCAGGACAAGATCGGCGTCCTTGAAGAGTCCCGCGCGGACGTAAATTGCCTTTGTGGCCACCAATTCTTCGGCGACTCCGGGAAAGAGTTTTAGTGTGCCGCCGATCTTGTATTTTTCCATTAACTGTTTCAGCACGATGGCCGCCGTGACGTTGACCGCCTGGCCTGAATTGTGACCCTCGCCATGTCCGGGAGCGCCTTCCACAATGGGCGCATGAAAGGCAACTCCCGGTTTCTGCGACGCTCTAGGGATTCCATCGATGTCGGTAATGAACGCGATCACCGGTTTGCCGGAGCCATAGGAGGCGATCCAGGCCGTCGGAATTCCTGCGACCCCGCGGTCGATCTTGAATCCGTTCTTTGCCAGGATGTTGGTCACATAGCGCGAAGTCTCGAATTCCTGAAATCCCAATTCGCTGTAACTGAAGATCTGGTCCACCATCTGCTGGGTGAGCACTTTCATATTGTCGACTTCACGGATCGCTTCCTGTTTAAGGTCGTCCAGCCGTGGACTTTGAGCGAGGATTGCGCTTATTGCGCTGATGCAGACTGCAGTTAAGAATAACCGGTGGACTCGAATCATGAATGTTCACCTCGATCAACACCAGCCGAAGTCTCGGCCACCTTCTTTCGCAGCCAGAGTCGTAACAGCAGCACGGCTCCTCCGATTGCAAGCACCACAGCCCAGAATTGGGGGCTGCGCACGCTCGGCATGCGGCTTCGCAGCGCCGGACCCAGATGATATGCCAGCAGGCCATAGAAGGAGGACCAAAGAAGGGCACTGATAAAATTCAGCGTGCTGTATTTGACCGGTGGCATTTTGAACAGGCCACATACCGTGGCGATGGCAATCCGAAGGCCGGCCATAAAACGCGAGGCCAGGACCACGGCGGCCCCATATTTCTGAAGCAGTTTTTCAGCCCGCGGGAAGACTCGGCGTAATCGCTCCGAACGGTTCAGCAGGAGGTCTCCATGTTTTCTGGCAAGATAAAAATAAATCTGGTCCCCTAAAGAGCCACCGAGCGCGGATGCCAGAATAACCCCGGGCAGGGAAAAATATCCCGCCGCGGCAAGAAAAGCTGAGACCAGGATGCCTTCCTCTCCGCCAATGGCCGCCCAGGCGGCCACGCCCAGGTAACCGTAAGTGCGAATGTAGTATTCCAAAACGATTGCTCCAGCGTCTCGATACGATAGCGTTTATGCGGAGAAGGCGCGACAAAAAATGTTTGGCTGCCGTCCCTGGAAGGGTCAGACTGCGGGCGTCGGAGGGAGCTGTGAAAAAAATTGATTCCATCTGTACGGGCGACCCCGTGTGGTCGCCCGCTGCAGAATCCGGCGGGTTTTTCTTGGCTCCGTTCCCAAGTGCATCGGCGGGAACTGTGCAATTTGTTTGGCTAATCCGGCAGACGTTGCGGCGGGCGGCCACGCAGGGCCGCCCGTACGACCAAAGC
>DASXTB010000323.1:0-4470 GCA_036505615.1 Acidobacteriota bacterium | reverse complement strand
GAGGAGCGGACACAGTCGACCATAGGTCATGCCCGCTCCGACAGTCACAGTATGCGTCTCCGGGTCCAGCGAGACCATCTGCTCCATCGACTTTAACGAGAGAAAGTGCTGCTTGCTATCTGCTATGCGGTTGAAGCAGTGGCGTGTGCCGAGCACCTTTAATTGACTCTGTTTTTTCACGAATTCCCGCACTTGTTCAAGCGAGTTTGCTGAGTACATGTCCTCAGTACTGTATTCGAAATTGCCCGCCCAGTTTTTGAGTTTATCCTCCGGCACCCAAGCCAAAAGGCGTGAGACGACAGGGCCTGTAACCGTCGCAGATAGAAGTTTGATAAAGGTTCTTTTGTTCATGGCTAGGGTAGTAGCGTTGATATTGCCCAAAGTTTGGCCGGAGCGCAAATGGCCTACGGTCGAATGACGCTGTCCGGCGCCACCCCGGTAGCCGCCGATTTACGGAAAAACGCTTGGAAAGCGTCCGGCGGTAGTTTATTTTACGCACATCGAATTACGGAGCCAAGGATACTGGCATCTAAGCAGCAAACGCTTTCCACGCTCAACCGGGCAGCTTGGCCTCGATCGAATCGCGTGACCAGGGCTTAATTCCGGCCGGTTCAATTTGCGGCTGTGGATGCACGACTTCCGGAAGACTCCATTAGGAGCGCAGCTGTGAAGCTTCCTCTCTGCTTGACGGTTACTGCCGCGCTGTTTTCTTGGTGCTTTTGCCCATCTCTTACCGTAGGCGCCAGGGCTGCTACACCAGCGCCATCCCCTTTTTCAGACGGATCTTATACCGGAGGTTCCCAGAACCAAGCCGCGACGCCTCGATCAAAAAGCGTCCTCATTCCTGGTCCTCTTCGTCCCTTTCTGCGGATGGCGGGTATCAGCCAGCAGATCTTGCCGGAGGATGTATTGCCACTGCTGAGTCGCAATGTGTTCACGTTGGGGTATTCAAGTGGCAGGCCCACTGAGTTTTTGATTTTGCTGGATCGATATGTGCAACAAGCCAGAGAATTAGTGCAGCTGGCTGGTAAGGACCAAGTTATTCGCGCTTCGAATTGCGACGATGTAAAACCCCTGCTGCAAGTGCTCGGTTATCGGGCGCGAAACTGCGGGCAGGGTAAAGAGTACTTAGAGACCGACAATCCCGAGAGAGCATTCCTAACTATTAATTCCGGGTTTCCCTTGCCAGAGCTAGAGGTCGCGATCCAGGGCGGTAAACGGTTCGAATACCCATTTGCGCCCACCGCAGTGCCGCTGCTTTTCGCCGAAAGCGATTGGATTCGCGCAAGTACGAAGAGGACCAAAAAAAACAGGACAGAATTAATCGATGTTTTTTTCCGAGACCCGTCTCTCGCCCGCCTCTACTTCGCCGTATCACGCCTGGATTCGGCGACCGCTGCTGTTTTGCAGCAATCGATTGGCGTTGCCAAACTTGCTCCGTATTCTGCTGTTCTACATTTCTACGGGGCTTACATTCGAGTTCGTTCAGGCCGCGTGAGCGTGCCGGGCGGAATCGGGGCGGAATCTGCCTGGAAGGATCTGGTCGGGGCCAGTCCGGAATCTCCAACGGAATTCGTAATGCGCCTACTCGCGAAAGATAGGGGCTGGCTCGCCGCTTACTTTGATTCTCTTTCCCGCGTGAAGCAGGATCACCAGCCATATTTCACCGAATCTCGCCGAATCCGCCGCTTCTACGAAGCCTTGCGGCCCAGGGAGAGTCAGGAGGCAACGCAAGGAGCATTTCGACCTGCTCCCGGTCTTCTCGTCCTGGTAACTTCGCTGCAGTGGGACTCCTCGGGCGAGCCCCATGTTCCTGGCAATCTAGGCTTATGGGGAGACATCTTTCGTCAAAAAACAGATTCCGGCGCCGCCCGTAGCGTCGATAAACGCGCTGGCCACTTTGCCACGCCGGAGCAGTTGCTGGAAGCTATGTTTTCGCTTTCAAGAGTGGACACCGAAGCCGGACCATTGCAAATTTATCTCGCACTTAGCGCGCTCGACAGCAGCCGCTCTTTCCAACACCAGATTGGTCCCCGGACGGCCCGTCGCCTTGCGCTCAAGTTTGCGGACCTCAGCAGTCAATATTGGATCTTTTCAGAGTTCTCGGAACTGAAGGACGAGTCGATCGACCTCTTCCTCGACGTGGCCGCCTCACTAGACCATATTTCGGACATCGCGCTCCGGGGCAACGCGATGGGGACTTTTCACGCGAACATCGGAATGTGGCAGATATTGGCGCGGCAGGGAGAGATTCCAGAGGCTGAACTAAATCGCTCCTGGCAACGTGTTCTCAAGCCATTCCCTGGTGTGCGCTCCGCTGCTCAACTGTATGACGCCGGTTGTAGCTCGCTGCGAGAGCTCGTGCGCGCTGCCGGTATGCGCAATATTTCCCAGGACGGAATCACCAACTTACTAGCGGGCCCTGAGGAGGGTGGCGCGGAAGCAAAACCAATACGCCGGGCCGTCGCCAACAAAATGCAGGCGGTGCTGGATAGCCAGCGCCTGGTTTCTCTCGACACGCTGCTGGCGCTGGGGGATGGTCTCAAACAATTGCCTCGAGGCAAAGAGGACCGCGAATATCTGATCTCCCAAGCCGGGAAGCTGCGTGAATTTGAGATGCCGCGTCCGATCTTTACTAATCGAGAGAGAACTGAGTGGGCTTCTGGAATCTATAACAACAAGCACACTGACTTACAGATGCGAACCGATTTGGCTAAGGTAATCAAGGCATCGCCCTCGGCCACGCAATTGGAAGGCGCCCGTGGCCAACTCGCGCCCTTTCTGCGGGATACTTTGGTGGGTCTGAACTACGCCTATTATGAACCGCCAGGGGCTGAGACTCTTTACAACAATCCACTCTTGGTGCGCTCGCATGATTTTGCGGGCGAGACCGTCTCAGGGATTAAGGTATGGCAGGCGCCCAAGCTTTTTGGTGCCGGCGCACCAGCCGGCGGTGGCGCTCACCTTGTGGGGTCCCTCGCGGATTTGCCTTTCGTACTGGCTGCGGCGGAACAGGACTTTATCGCGCCGCAAAACGTTCAAGCCCTCATCTGGAGGGAGTTCGTCCCAGAATTATTGACCAGCGCCATCTTGCCGCGCTGGTGGAGAGTAAGCCGGAATGAACTTCACGCGGTGACGCTATATCAGAGGACAGGAGAAGAACTGCTGATCGGTTCCCAGGAAAATGAGGACCTGCGGAAAAAGGTGATGACGATTCTTTCGGACAGAATGGTTCCGCAGGACTCGAATCAGGTTGAGGAAGCTTTGCTGGCTGGACGCGCTGTCGAAATGATTACCGAAATGTTGCCGTCGGATACTTTCTATCTCGCAGCGGAGTTCAGTCGCCGGTTTGCAGACGAGGCTGGTTCCTGGGGTGAAGCTGGCCGGGAACTGCACAATCTAATTCGGCAGCATCCGAAGGAGGCCAACTGGGAAAGGTTGTCACACGATTTCGGTGTGCCTCACCCGACTCTGGCGCAAACCTATGCCCGTCAGCTTCTGAATTTGCCGCCTCTTCCGGCTTTTTCCGGCTACTACAATCGAATATTGTCGGAATCATGGGATTCCAGCAACTTGTACTGGGCGCGTTTAGCGGATGAATCGGGTTATCCACCGGTAGCGTTGAACAGCCTGGTACCAGAACTCACACGCCGCATGGTCGAAAGGATTTTCGCTAGTCATTTCGAAGATTGGCCAGGCATTCTTCGGGCTTTGAGGGAAACAGGAGAGGACTTCCGAAAGGGCAAGATCGCCGCGGTAAACGCCGTGGATCGGCCATAAATCGTCGTCGGCGCACGGCGAAGATATTTTGGCCGCGCCAGGCCGAAAGCGGCAGACGGGAAATCTAACTGTGCTGGCAAGATACGTTCTACTTTTTGGAGTTTTGCTCGGTCTGTGTTTCAGCTCCGCAGTATCAGGCAGAACCCAGGAAAACCAACCTGACATTCAGGTTGTGGTCGACATGGTTCAATTGAATGTCGCCGTAACCGATGACCAAGGGAACTACATTACCGGCCTGAGCCCTGAAAATTTTGTGGTTACGGAGGATGGTATTTTGGAAAAGATTGCCACATTCGCGGAAGGTGACGAGTCCGTCCGCACTCTGGATTTGCAACCGCGGGATGATAAATCTGGATCTCTTGCTCCAATCCCGCCGCGTGGCTCGCCTCAGCAAATTGACCCCGACACCCCGTCCCGGACACTCGACTCGTTGGTCGCCGGCGCCAATGTGTTCATTTTATTCGATACCAGCAACTACATGTATCGCGGCTTCGTCTTTGCGCAAGACGCGATCTCTGACTTCGTTCGTTCCCTCGAAACCGCAGACAGGATAGCTTTCTATTCTTACAGTCGTGACCTCTTCCGGGCGTCGCCTCTCACTTCTGACCGCTCGCAAATATTGCGCGCCGTGCGCACGACCGTGGCCGGGGACGATGCTGCTCTCTACAACACTCTTTTGCTCACTCTCAA
>DASXTB010000322.1:0-9654 GCA_036505615.1 Acidobacteriota bacterium | reverse complement strand
CGCCCCGTGGGGCGTCTCCTGCACGATGAAAGATTGTGCGGGAGACGGCCCACCGGCCGTCTCTCCAAAATGTCCAAACTCCAGGGTCCGCTTCGCGGACAAGGTGCCCGCCGGCTTCCAGCCTGCCTTCGACCGGAATGAATAGCGATGCCGGCCAGAGGCCGGCTCTCAATTTTTTCACACCGTTCTAAGCACCTCCAGGAAAAAGCGGCAGCTAAGCCCCTGCCCTGCGCCTCGGACCACGTCACGGCGCTCTGGCTGAAAACCAGTTGCGTAATGAACCCACCGGCCGAACTGTAAAGCCACTCCTCTGGATGTCTAGATTGTTAACACTATCCTGATCTGATTGTAAATAATACTGATAATCGCCGGAACTAATAGTAGCACATTTGTTATCTGTCTAAGAAATGGACAGTATACTCGCTAACCTAGAGCTGAGGATTCTTGGGTTAAACCATTGTTTGGAATAGGCCTTAAGCCCCCAGAACTCTCCCTGTAAATGGATTGGTCACTGATTTGCATAGAGGGTTCCAGCAGAGAAGGGGGAACATGAGCACAAGAGCATTCTTACCGGCACTGGATGAAATCGCCCTGGTGGATCGCTGCCGACGTCAGGAGTCAGAGGCTTACGACGAGTTTTACAATCGCTTTAAAAATACCATCTACCGCATTGCGCTGCGCATTCTAAAAGATCAAAGCGCGGCGGAAGACGCTGTTCAGGAGACGTTGATCAACGTTTTTCGCTCCATTGGACGCTTTCGTGGCGAAGCCAAAATCAGCACCTGGCTGAACAGGATTGCGACCAATGTTTGCCTGGAGACTCTTCGCCGCGGAAAAAAACAAAAGGAAGACTCATTCGAACAACTAAAAAATTTCCTCGAGGATTCGTTGCTGTTCAACGACAGCCCGTTTAATTCCGTCTATCAGCAGGAACTAGGTGCGCGATTGGAATCGTCTCTGGAGAGGGTCAGCCAGAAACAGCGAGAAATTGTACGCTTGCACGATCTGGAAGGATTGACCATAAAGGAAATTGCTCAGCGTCTTAAGATTTCAGAAGGGACCGTAAAGTCAAGATTGTTCTATGGACGCCAGGAATGCCGGCGTTACTTGAATCGATCGGAAAGGATTCACTGAGGGGACCCGGTAGCGTTCAGGTCGGCGCTCGGACTTGAATGCAGACGGGGCACCCAAATACCTCCGTTTCTCCGCAGCATAAATCCAACCCAGCGAGCTCGGCATCCGGCAAAGACGCCGAGCTCCCCTCCTTCTTCATTGTTTGGACATTTTAAAGACCGTCAATCGCGTGTCTGGGGCGCGCCGGAGGCGCGCTCTGGAATTTCTACATTTTCTGAGCGCTGTGGGCGAGTTCTACAGCGGCTCTGCCGCCTGCCTCTGGCGGCGAGGCTTGCCTCGCCGATGCTCGCCTCCTTCTTTTCTTTCGATGCTGCGCCTCGTTTATCTCCGCCTGTGCCAGTGCACCTGATGGCAAGCGGCGAATATCGGTTCGTTTTCACACCGTCTTGCTATCCAGTATCGAACACTTGACCAAAGGTATTGGTCGGCTTGCTCTACCAATCCGGGTCGAACCGGATTAGCGTGTATATACTGTAGTGGACTTCGAAGCGCCTGTTCTGTGTAGATCAGCCTAAATGGCAAGACCTCGGACGCCATTATGTCGAGGCAGAGCCTCGAAGATGCGAGGAGAGATCATCGACGGCGAGGCGAGCCTCGCCGCCAGAGGCAGGCGGCAGAGCCGCTGTAGACCTCACCCACAGCGCTCACAAAATTTATAAACTCCAGGGGGCGTCTCCTGCACGATGGAAGATTTTGCGGGAGACGGCCCAGCGTGCCGTCTCTACAAAAATGTTCAATCTCCAGAGCGCGACCGTGAATCATACGATTCCAGCACTGCGCATGAAAATAGATCCGTACGGGCGACCCTGCGTGGTCGCCCGCATTTTTCGAGCAGTTTTGAAGCACCAAAGGGGGGCCACACAGGGCCGCCCGTACGGATATTTTCATAGGAGCACACAACGGACACCGTGGTTCTATTCATTTCATCACTTCTGACGTGTGCTTAGGCCCCAAGCTTGACCGATGATTCGTTTCTTCTCCTTACTGTTGGGGTTAGCTCTCCTCGCTTACCTGATCTTACATCTCGGGCCGGGACAGATTCTTATTATGCTTGTCAGTGTAGGCTGGACCTTTCTGCCTGTGGTTTTGATTTACATCGGGCATCAATTGGTTCGGGCGGCGGCACTGCGGCAATGCATTTTGACCGGATCGCTTTCGTTTGTGGACGTATTTTCGATTCGCCTTTCAGGAGAAACTGTCCAATACCTCACCTTTACCGGTCCTTTTTTGGCAGAACCCACCAAGGCATGGCTGCTCAGAAAACGCGGTCTCCAAACCGGAGAAGCATTTGCCGCCGTAATCGCTGAATTCTTGATTTATGCCTTTGTGTCTGCCGTGCTGGCGCTCGTGGGGCTTGCGTTTTTACTTCGGCATTTTCAAACAAGCAGGACAGTTTCCAACGCCGTAATAATCATCATCGGAGCTATGGTTGCGTTCCTGATTGTCTCAGCCATAGCAATCCTCTTAAGATTCTACTTAATCGGGACAATTATCGAGCGGATCAGTTTGCTGCCACTGATTCGGAGCCGGCTTCAAGTGGATATGGGCGCGGTCCATCGTATGGAAGATTTATTATTGGCTGTACTGCGCGAACGCCCATTTAGACTTGCCGGAATTGCTGCAATAGAGATGTTAGCGCAAGCACTCCTCATCCTCGAAGTTTACGTGATCTTGAGAGCACTGAATTTTTATTTTCCGTTTCTGTATCCATTCTTGATTGAGTCAACGACGAAATTCGCGAGCGCTGCGTTCTTTTTTATTCCAGGGCAGGTCGGCGCCACAGAGGGAACGTACTCGGTTGTTTTTAAAATTCTGGAGCTGTCTCCTGCCGCTGGAGTTGCGCTTTCGCTGATACGCCGAATGCGCAGCGTGCTGGTGGCCGCAGTCGGGCTTTTCGTACTATCGCGGACGACCTCATGAGAGTCTTGCTTATCGGCGGAACTGGATTTATCGGGCGCCACGTGGCTGCAAAGCTGGTCGAGGGTGATCACGCTGTGGCGATCGTACATCGCGGCAAGACGCAGGCGATGCTGCCGGAAGCAGTACATCACATCACGGGTGAGCGCTCGAAAATCACCGAACTAAGCGGGGAATTTCGGAGATGGGCGCCTGAAGTAGTGATCGACATGATCCTCAGCAGTGGCCCGCAGGCTCGGGCCACACTGGATGCCTTCCGTGGGATCGCTCGACGTGTGGTGGCCATCAGCAGCGGCGACGTCTACCGTGCGATGGCAGTGGTGCATCGCCTCGAGGAAGGACCGCTCGAACCGGTGCCGCTGACCGAGGAATCACCGCTGCGAAGCCAGCGGCATACCTATTCGCCGGAAGCGCTCAAGGCCGCACGCGCTGCATTCCCGTGGATCGACGAGGAATATGACAAGATTGAAGTAGAGCAAGCCATCAGTTCCGACCCACAACTGCCGGCTACCGTTTTGCGGCTGCCGATGGTTTATGGGCCTGGAGATCCGCTGCACCGCTTCTACCCGGTCGTGAAGCGGATTGGCGATGCCCGCCCCGTCATTATCTATGAGGAGAGCTTGGCGCGCTGCGTGCTCTGCCGGGGATACGTTGAAAACGTCGCGCACGGAATCGCGCTCGCTGCGATCTCGGATCAGGCAGCAGGGCGCACCTACAATATAGCGGAGCCTGACCCTTACACGGAATTCGAGTGGGCCACTAAGATCGGTGGCCTTGCCGGATGGCATGGACGCATAATGGCGCTTCCGCGAGACCGAACGCCTAAACACCTCGTTCTGCCGTACAACTACGAACAACACCTGTTCATGGATTCCATACGTATCCGCTCCGAGCTTGGCTACACCGAGCAGGTTTCGGTCGAAGAGGCGCTGCGCCGCACGATTGAATGGGATCAGGCTAACCCTCCGCCGCAGATCGATCCTGCGCAGTATGACTACGCAGCCGAAGATGAAGCGATCAGGCGAGCTTTGGCCCTGGGGTGAAGATGTGCCGCCGGCCCGGTAAGTGAAGCCTGGGAGCGCACGCCTCTTGGTGCTCAACTTCGCAGGGGAATAATAAACCAGTGGGGACGCAAAGCGGCGGATCCACAACCAAAATTTCGCGTGAATAAGCAGCGACATGTCGGGTGACGCCTTCGGCGTCCCGACCAAAATTCGTGGCGGCCTAAGAAGAAATTGAATCGTTTGTACTATAGTACAGCGCGGCAAAGCTGCAACCCAATAACAACCGACCACGCCCATGTCTGCTTTTCTCCCGAATGTGCGTCTCTGGCAGCCCCGGTAGGGGCGGCGTAATGTTAGCCCACAGCGTAAGCTGTGGGATTCATAGGTTATTGACAACACGCCAGCCCCGGCAGGGGCGAAAGAATCAGCAGGAAGAATGAAAGTTATTCCCAGATGAAACGCTCATCATATTGAATGTTGTGCAAAGCTTCTGACCATCCCGTTCATCAACAAAAGCCTTGCCTTTCAGGTTGGGGATAATTCCTCCCGATAAAGTAAAATTTCTTTCGCCCCTCCCGGGGCTTGGCGCGCTTCGCGGACGCCCTGGTTTGCGGGGCAACTGAACGGCCAACCGGCGGCGTCGCCCGCAAAAAGCGCGGGCTTTGCCGCCGGCTATACTCTGTAAACCCTTCGGGTTTTACCGCCGGCTTCTCACATTCTTGGCTGCGGGTTCACCGTTTGGTGCACTTGGCCGTGATCGGCTTTTGTATTGGTTGTGGCCCTGCCACTGGAGGCTCGTGAACGTGGTCGTGGTTGGCTGTTGCAACCAAAGAATGTTGCTAAGAAAACTGCGGATTTTTTCGATGTCCTTGATGGTCGGATTCCTGTTTGTCGTAGGCCCGGCGATTGTCGTCCCTACCGCTGGAGAAAAAATAAATTCGCGGACTTCCTGCTGCGAATCACGTAGGATTCACCGCGCGCGCCCTGACGGGCGCGGTTCTGATTTCCTGCTAGGGCGCGGATGGTGATTCTCTCCAGACGGCGCAGTCGGTTGCATCCAGGCTGGTGATTAGCTCGACAATGAGCCGGTAGTTGAGATAGAGGCTTTCTGCATTGGCCGCCGCCGCTCGATCGTTGTCGGTGTGAAGTACCTTCCTGAAGTCGTTGGTCAGGCCGTGAATTGTCACGGCAGGAATCTTCTTAGCCAGGAAGGACGAGGAATCCGAATCGCCCGGTACCGGCGCCTCCCCGAATGGAAAATTAAGCGCCTTTGCAAGTCCCTTGACGCGCCAAAGCAGTTTCTTATTGGCGAGATTCTCAGCCACTTGCGGAGCACCCATTCCCAGACTGTCCACGTTTATCATGGCACAAACCTGCGACATCTGGTCTTCGCTCATTGACTTAACCATCGCTTTCGAGCCGCGGAGTCCCTCCTCTTCCTTCCCGAACATAACAAAAAGCAGCGTCTTGTTCAGCTGGGAATCGTGGAGAGTCTTGTAGACGTGCGCAACGGTTACCACTCCGCTCCAGTTGTCTACCGCCCCGCAACCTTTGGGAACTTTATCGTAGTGCGCTCCCAGGATGATTGTGTCCGGGCCGTCGCCCTGTTTGCGCAGCGAGAGATTCTCAACAAATCGGTAATGATCGATGGAAATATCCGACTCCGAGGCGCCCATTCGCTCGAAGAGTTTCTTTGCAGCCGCCAGCCGCTCTCGATTGTCGCAAGGCGCGGTCTCCAGATCGGCTTTCAATTGATCCCCCGTCGAGAAAGTAAGTTCGTGCTTGTCCCGCGAGGGCAGTGTAGCCGGGCAGGTTAAGGCGAGAACCAGCACGGCGCAACTGAGCGCCAACCAATGACGGAGCGCCGGAGGTGTCCAAGAATTTAAAAGGCTGTACCTTTTCAATTTATGTCACAGGAAGCGCCCTGGGGTTTAGCCTTATTCAGGCGTAGCGGCCTTGAGACGGCCCACTGGCCGTCTCTCCGCTCCCAAAATGTTCAAACTCCAGAGGCCGTGACATGTCGCGGCCGAGCACGCTAGAGGCGTGCGCTCCCCGGGTTATCGAATTTGACTCCGCGGCTGCTTATGGCGCTCTTCGTCGTCTTACGTTACTGGCCAGGCCGACTGCTTCCAGGGCGCAGATGAGGTACCATCCGATATCCGTCTGCCACCAGTGCCGCCCGAGGCGCGCCGAACCGGCGTTGGAGTGGTGGTCCTTGTGCCAGTTTTCGCCCCAAGCCGTCAATTGCAACGGTCCCAGCCACCAGACGTTCTTGCTGGCATCTCCTTCTTCGGAGTGACCGAGGTGCGTGAGACTGTTCACCAGACACTGCATGTGCAACGAATAGACCAGACGAATCGCGCCCAGCCAAAAGAATCCCTGCCAGCCAAGCGCCAGACCACAGAACAAGGAGAGCAGGATCACCGGTGCTTGCATAAGGGTCCAAAACTGGTACACCCCTTTATTCAGCTCCGGACACCATTTTTGCGGATTGGCCCGCTCGGACTGATAGAGCCAGCGCAGGTGCGCCCACCAGAAGCCGCCGTGGGTGGGGCTGGAAATGTCGTCAGCCGTATCGGTGCGTGAGTGGTGGTGACGATGGTAGGCGACCCAGCTTGCCGGAGATCCTGAACCATTGAACATCGCCCAGAACACCAGAAAGTGCTCGATGATCTTGTGCAGCCTGACGGTGCGGTGGGCCAACATCCGATGGTAACAGACCGTCGTGCCAAATCCACCCAGGGCTGTGGCAAGGAGTGTTAAACCCAGCACCCTCAAACTCGGGAGCGGAAAAAAAATCAGGCCGGCGACAGCCAGCACGTGTATCAAGACAAGATAAATAAGAATTCCCGCTTTGCCTGGAGCAGGTTTCCAAAAAGGCTGTTCCCAGGGTCGAACTTCCTGAATTGCACTCTGACTCATATTAGCTCCTGTTGTAAGGATGTCTGCCTGCGTTCATCTGGGGCGGTGCTGAATACCATGCCTTTTCCTCAGCCAGGGATCTGCAGCTCGGGCATAGGGGCGGCGGTAAAAAAGTACCGGCACGGCTTGGCGAGCCAACGCGCCCACCGCACCGAATGGCTCACTCGCGCACTGTCCGTAGCGATCCCGGTGTTGGCGTACATCTGCCGGTACAACTTCGATATCAACACGAAAGCCAGGCGGGCCCGCAGCGAACGCACGCACTGAGACCGCCGCCAGATCAACTTCAAGCTGTAGAAGCGATCCCACGACACCTGGGTGCGCTCTTGAATCTCTTCAGCCGACATCAGCGGGTGCGCCGAGTATACTTTGGGACGGAGTGAATCTGGAATCAGCCAGTGCCGCGTGATCGGAATCCCAGCAATACGGGTTTTGTTTTCGGCCATAGAGTCTTCCCAGCGGGCAAAGTCCACGGTTCCCGGGAAGGGAGTCAACATCAAAAATTGAGCGAATGTGACGCCGGCGCTTTGGGCCACGGCAACCGTCGCATCGAATGTCTCGGGGCGGTCCGTTGGCAGGCCAAAGATGAATGAGCCAAGCACGTGAACTCCGTGCTGACGAAATGTCTGCAGCCGCTTTACCAGCGCCTCCCCGGAGAGGTTAAAGTTCTTATACACCGCCTTGAGACCCTCCGGCGTCACGGATTCGACGCCCACCAGTGCTCCTTTGATGTTAGCCTTGCGCATAGCGTCTAAGAATGCCGGGTCCTCGGCTGCTTCCATCGTAATCTGTGTGTAGAACACCATATCGCCGGGAAGTTTCGCCAATCGAGCCATTAGGTCAAAGCGTTCATCGCGGATTGCTTTCAACTGCTCAAGGCGCGGCGTGTCGCCGCGGCGGGCGGCTAAAGCCAAATCCTCCAGGGTAACGGGGTAGAAGTTGTCATCCGCCAGCGCGATGAAGCGAAAGCCTTGCCGGCGCAGTTCGACAATTTCGCCAATAACAGCATCCATCGACCTCTGGCGAGGACGCTGGCCGTCGGTGCGCCAGACAGAACAAAAGGAACAGTGTTTGGGACAACCCCGCACCGTCTGCACTGATGCCCACATGTAGCGATTCTTCGGGAGCAGATCCCAACGTCCCGGCAAAAGGGAACCGCCCTCTATCTTGCCGCCTTCGTAAAGCGGCTTGGGCCCGCCAGCAGCACAATCAGCCAGCACTGTCGCCCAAATGACGTCGCCATCGCCTTTGACTACGGAGTGTGCGCCGCCCAATTTGAGCGCTTCTTCCGGGAAGAGCGTGGAGTGAATACCTCCGAAAACGACGTAGGCGCCTCGCTTGCGTGCTATCCGCCCGACCTCATAGCCTCGTAATGCATTTCCGGTGTGAATCCCGATGCCGACGACATCACCCGGCTGAACGGCACGAGGATCCATCTGCTCGAGGGTTTCGTCTGTAATGATGGGATCATCGAACTCACGTGGAGTGGCTGCGGCCATGACATAGAGCCACCTCGGCGTGATCACCGCGACGCCAAAGGATACATCGCTGGGGTTGATTAGATGGACAGTCATGGCAAAAGATGCTTCCTATTCTGCTCCACCGTCGCAAGCCGGCAACGGAACTACAGTCAGTTCTTTTATTCTACCGCATGTTTGTTTTCAGCGGACAATTGGAGAGCTTTCCTATCCGCCGCGGGACGCTAACAGGCTAGATGAAAAACGGCCACGTAAGCTGACTATCTTACTCTATCTGATGTTACTTACCAACCTTGATAAAGAGTCCATAGTCGGATTATGGACTCTGAGGATCTATGCCGCTACAAATAGTTTAAAATAACCCGATGGCGTTGCAGATTTAACCAAAGAATGTGGAAGTTTTCGAATGGCCACAAAATTGACAAAGGTCCTGCGGCCTAAGCTCGTATGGGACCGGGCGAGACAAGGCTGCGAGATTTCGCTCGGATCTGTGAGAATAGTCGTCGCTCCAGAAGATGCTCCGCCCTTTAGGGTAGACGTGGTAGCGGCTGAGGAAGACACCTTTCTCGTTCTAAGTTCTGGTGTCGAGATTGAGGAGCCCCGTGAGCATCCAATCCGGATTACGAACCGGGCCTTCACGACAGATCCTGCAAAACCAGGCAGCGTCGTAGTCAGGGGTAACAACCCCATTCGTCTTCTTGCAATTGTTCACGATCTCAGTAGAGAGCCCTCTTGGAGGGAGGAGTGGGTGGCAAGCGCGCTCCGCGAAATCCTGCTGGAAGTTGACAGGCGAAATCTTCAATCGCTCGCTCTGCCCTTGCTTGGGACATTGCATGGTTCTTTGGAGAAACGACGGTTTGTTAGTTTACTGAAGCTAGCCTTGGACGGGAAAGCCCCTGGTCGCTTAAAGGATTTATGGCTGATCGCGCCTCCGGGAAGCAGACTTGAAATTCTCGAAATGCTGAAATCCTAGTAGCGGCTAATGCCCGGCCGCAACATATCGCGGCCGAAGCGCCCCGAAGTGGAGCCTAATTGTAGGGACCCCTCGCTGGGGCGTCTCCCTGGACTTTGGACACTCTACAGGAACGATGTCATCGCCGCGGCCAGGCCGCTTCCAGCGGCCTTCCGGAAGGGTTTCAGCCCCGGCCTTGCAAGGCCGGGGACTGGAGTTTGGACATTTTGGAGAGACGGCCTGGGGG
>DASXTB010000321.1:0-7406 GCA_036505615.1 Acidobacteriota bacterium | reverse complement strand
CTTGACCAAATTCGGCACCTGATAGATGAGCCGGAAATGGTTGAACTCTTGCGTGATCTACTGGCGGAACTACCAGTTTGGAAAGTCTCTTTAGCATCAATGACATCCACCGCGTGATGAAAGCAATCCCCTTTTTTTCCAGCTTGCGGAGAGCCCAGCTTGCGGAGATCTGGGGTCAGGTCTTCAGAATTCAGTTTTTGCCCAATACCAACCAGCGAAGCAACCAAAATTCCCAAAAACTGAATTCTGAAGACCTGACCCCAGAGTGGTCTTGTACCAGATCCATAGAGGAAAAGCACGCTGGAAGCGTGCACTCCCAGGTACTGCTTTGCCCTAAGGCTTCGTCGCAAGCAGCCGCGATGCGGCTGAGCGCGCCTCTTCCGCCTTCGCCTTCAACTCCGTGTACAGCTTCAGTTCCTTTTCAGCCTCTTCCCGCTGGTTAAGGCGCACCAGCACCTGGCTAAGCTGGTAGTGAGTGGTGGCATGGCTTGGGTTCAGGCTTATCGCCAGCTCCAGTTCATTTTTCGCTTTCGCCAATTCTCCCAGCTTGAAATAAACAGCCCCGAGGCCGGAGTGCGCCGCAGCATGCGTGGGATCGCGCGCCACAACCTGATTGAGGTAATCCAGCGCTTTTTGGCTTTCACCCCGGTTGTGAGCGATCATTCCAAGATAGTAGAAGGGCTCCACCAGGTCAGGATTGAGCTCTCTACAGCGATTTAATGCGCTCAAGGCTTCGTCATACTGGGCTGACTCGTAGAGCGCGAAAGCCAGAGCGAGATAACCCATGGCATCCTGCGGCTTCATTCGCACATATTTTCTAAAAGTCTCGATTGCCGGAGGAATATCTGAAAAACTCATTAGCGTGATGCCATAGAAGTAAAGATACTCCGCGTTTTCCGGTTCCAGATCCAGCGCTTGACGAATCGCCTGCTGCGCGTCTCCGAGGTGATTGGTCCGCAGCGCGGCCAGCGCAAATCCGTACAAAAGCGCGCCTGAGTTGGGGGCCAGAGCTTTGGCCTGACCGAGGTACTGAAACATCTCTTCCCATTTTGCCGTTCGCTGCGCGATCACGGCGAGGCGCTTTAAGGTTTCCACCGAATGGGGCTGGGCTCTGAGCGCCGCGCGGTAACGCTCGGCCGCCTTTCCCAGACTGCCTTTCATCTGGTAGGCCTCGCCGAGATTGAATGTGACCGGAAACGACGTTGCCGCCGGGCCCTCGATGCTTTCCAGGAAATCAATGGCTTCGTCTAAAAGCTTTGCATTCATCAGAAGCTGAGCCAGCTCGGCCAGAACTGCTGGAGATCGGGCCTGCATCGAGCGCATCTCGGAGAGTAACTTCCTCAGATCTTCCAACCGTCCCAACCCTAGATAACAGCGCGCCAGCACCAGCGCATACTCGGGCGGACGATCGGCCTGGGCGATCTTCTCCAACACCGCCAGCGAGGTGCTGTAGGCGCCGGCGTCGGCGCGCAGAGAAGCGATGTTGAACTGAATCTCCGGATCGCCGGGTTGAATCTTGTCGGCGCGCGTAAACGCAGACAGGGCCTCTTCCGGCCGCTCCGTCTTGCGATAGAGATAGCCCAGGTTGACAGCCGCTCCCACCAGCTTGGGATTGATCTCCAGCGCCTGAAGAAATAGCTTTTCCGCGTCGTCCGGGCGGTTCTGCTCGCCACGCAAGATGCCAAGCAGATTCAGGGCATTGGCATTGCGCCGGTCAGAGCGAAGAATATTCGACAGCGCCTGCTCCGCTTCCTCCATCTTGCCGGACTGCATCAGCCGCACCACGCGCTCGATCTGCTGCGCCGGCTGCGCCTGGCGCGCGGGCTTTGCTTGCGCGAGAAAGAAGAGAAGTGTGACGGGCAGAAGTAGGCTCATTAGCGAGTGGCGCAAATTGATTTCGGCAAAAAGAGGGGATGGACAAAGAGTCGGTAACAGACCAGAGTGCTCACTGACGCTACGGCGCGGGTGAAATTCTTGGATATTCCTATTGCACCCCTTCAGGGTGCGAACGCTGGTGGTGGGATGTCGACCGCGGGCGGCGCGCAAAAAACGCGCTCTGCCCCCGGCTACTCTATGTGACCGCCTCGCGGTCCAGTGAGAATCGCTGCGCGCGGAGAAGAAAACGAACCTGAGCATTATAGAGGCACGCACTTTGGACTCATCGCGGAATATGTCTCATCTCGTCTGGGGGCGTCATCCCTTCGGGACCGGAGGAATTCCTATGCTGCGCCTTCAGCATTCGATATTTTTCCATCTCTTTCTGCGCATCTGACTCTCGGCCTAATCGAAAATAGGTTTGAGCCAGCTGGTAATGGATGTAGTCCTTTTCCGGATCGATCCTTGACGCTGTTTCCAAGCTCTGCTTTGCCTGATCGACCTTCCCCTGCTGCAGATAAGTCTTCCCCAACTGGTAATGGGCCTCAGCGTAAGCAGGTCGAAGCTTGATCGCCCGGCTCATCTCCTCAATCCCATCCTCCAGTTGGTGCTTCATCAAGAGAATGTAGCCAAGGTGGTAATGAGACCTGGCATCGTCGGGATGCGCTCGCAGTTCCTGCCGGAACGCATTTTCAGCTTCGTCGAACTTCCCCCAGCGCAAATAGGACATGCCCAGGTTATAGCTTCCTTCGGGAAGCAAGGGGTCGAGCCGCAATGCCTCCTGAAACTCAGAGGCAGCGGCCATGTAGGAGCTCTGCTGCGCCAGGGCCTGTCCTAGCAAGAGATGAAGGCCGGCCTGTTTAGGATTCTTTTCCACCAGGGCGCGGAGGAGCTTTTCGCTTTCCCCGCTCCGGCCGGTCCGAAGCAGCGTCACTGCCAGCGATAGATTTAACTCCGGATCCTGCGGTTTTTCGCTCAGCACCTCGCGCAGCAATGGTTCGCCCTTGGCAAAATCGCCCACGTAAAAATAGGAAAGGCCCAGCAGATGGCGGATTTGAAGATTGTCCGGCTTGAGGGCCAGTTCTTTTTCCAGCAGCGGAAGCGCGCGGTCGTAAGCTTTCATCATGTAATAGGTCAATCCGGCATTGTAACGCAGATCTCTTAAGTCCTCCTTCCACTCCAGGGCCCGGCCGAACAACAGAGAAGCCCGCGCAAAATCGCTCTGCGACGCGCGCAGCAGCCCGAGGCCGTTGTAAATTGTCGCGACGGTCTGCTTTAAGTCCGATTCCAGAGGCTTGGCCTGCCTGGTACTGAGTCGAGAGGGAAGGTCGATCTCAAGTGTCACCGAGCCTTTGCTGTCCTTCCCTTCCATGGACAAAGCCGAGACGCGAGCGCTGCTGTCGCTTTTGAGAAATGCATCCAGGGAATCCGCGACGGCCACGGCGGACTTGGATTTGAGATCGCTCGACAACTTGAGCTCTGTCTCTGCCGCCTTGTTGTTGCCCAGCTTCCTGTACGCCTGGCTCAAAATGTAGTGTGTGTTGGCCACTTGATAATCGCTGCGGCTTACATCCGTGGTCAGGTCAATTGCCTTTTTGAGAACGGTCACCGCTTTTTGATATTGCCCCGCGCCAAACAGTGAGCTGCCGAGATAATGGTAAGCATCCGCTGAATTCGGGTTGGCCTTCACCGCCCGTTGGAGAGCTTCGGCCGCCGGTAGAAAATTGCGGGTCTCGCGGTTGGCTACGCCCAGCAGAAAGTTTGTGGAAAAGTCGTTGGGATTTAATGTCAGCTCCCGCTGGAATAGCTCGATTGCTTTGGGAATCTTAGTCGTTCCCTCGCGAAGCAGATATGTTTGACCCAGATAGAAGTGCGCGCGCTGCGCCTTGGGATTTACCGCTATCGCTTTCTGAAATTCGTCGACAGCCTGATCAAGAAAGCGCATTTCCTTGTAGGCGCGCCCAATCAAAATCCGCAACTCGGCCGAATCCCCCAGCGAGTTGATCAGACCGTTAAAGATTTTCCGTGCCGGCTCCAGCCGCTTGTCCTCCAAATACACTAGGGCCAGGGTATAAGGAGCACCCAGGTCACCCGGTTCCCGGGCCACCACTTCTTCCAGCTCGTTGACCGCCTCTTTAAAACGGCCCGCAAGCATGTACAATTTCGCCAGAAGATGCCGGGCGCGGAAATTGGACGGACTTCTCGCCAAGACCTTTTCGACCACCTGGATTCCGGCGGCAGAATCTCTCCGAAGTAGATAGACAATTCCCTGGCCGATGAGCGCCTCGTCGGAATTGGCGCGAGCTTCGGCGGCCTCAGAATAAGCCTTCAGCGCCTGATCGTAGTTCTGCTGGTCTGTGAAGACCGCTCCCAGTTGTTCCAGAGCCAAGCCGAGGGCCTGACGAAACTCACTTTCGGCGAGCGTTACTTCGCCGCCCGCCTGATACTTCTGCGCGGCATCGAAGTGGCGCTGGATCTCGTCCTGCTGCGCCAGAGCTGGAATTGTGAAGAGAATGGGGGTCAGCACGAAGAGGATTCCGGTGCCAATGTACTTCATATAGGTCCTAATCTTAACACGTGTCCATGGACGTAAAACGCAGGCAGACGGCATTATGCTGGCGACGTTGCGTGCCGCCTTTATGCGAAAAGCGTCTTACACGCGTGGTGTCCGCTGTGTCCTTGGTGGTGAAAAGAAACCACAAGGGACACTAAGGACACAGCGGTTCACCGGCAGGTCCCTTGAATCAGGTCGCGGTTCGGAATATCTCGAACAGACCAAAAGCCCTTGGTGTCTTCGCGCCTTTGTGGTTAATTTATGGGAAACTCAATCCAGTAAAAGAGGAGCCTGTCATGAGCTGTAGAGAACTTCGTATCCTTAGTATCGTCGCTTTCCTGGGCGGGGGACTGCTCCTGGCCAAAGATTTCTGGGAGAAGCCTTACACGGAGTGGAAGAAAGGCGAAACAAACAAAATGCTCAGTGACTCGCCCTGGGCAAGAACGCAGACCACGGCCGAACAAGTGGGGGGCAAAGGGACCGGTGTGGCCGGCGACAAGGAGCTGTACAACTACATCGTAGTGAGGTTTTTTTCGGCGCTTCCTGTCCGTCAGGCATACGTGCGAACTATGCAATTGATGAATAACTACGACTCGAAAAGCGAAGGAGAAAAGGCCGAGATTGATGCTAAGTTCGGCCGAATACTGAAAATAGATTTCAGCAAGACGATCATCGTTGCCGTCGAGTACTCCACCAACGATCAGGAGCGGCGCATGAATGTTCAGCGTTACCTGGAAAACACCAAAAAAGAACAGCTCAAACAGAGCTGCTATCTGATCAGCGATCGCCTGGGCCGCATCGAGCTGGAGGAATATTATCCTCCCAGCCCGGATGGAACCGGAGCGAAATTCGTTTTTCCTCGAATGGTGGGAGACAAACCTGCCGTGTCGCCGGAAGACAAGGAAGTCAAGTTTGATCTTTATCTTTCGCCTGTCAACCAGCGCGTGTTTGTGACGTTCAAAATCAAGAGCATGATGTACGGGGGAGAACTGGCCATTTAGGGCACAGATGAACACGAATTAGCGTGGATCGGATTATCCGTAAATGGACTGATTTGAGGTTTGCAGTCGCGGCGCTCACAGAGGCGCTGCCGAAATCAGAGCGCGAGCGTCAGCGAGTGTGCAGATCAACGAGAGTTCACTGGAGCCGGCTCAAAGAGACTTGGAGTGTCGCTCAGTGACCATTTGTTCGCTTGCAGCAGAGGGTCGATTTAGTTCCTCATTTTGATCTCCACGCTCGCTCACGCTCGCGCTCGGATCGGGCAACACGCTCAGAGATCCACGGCTCCATCAATGCGCGACCATGGTCCGTTCCACCAGAGTAAAAGCGACCGATCTCGAAACTTCCGTTCCCTTAGTCTTGTCCCGCACTACCAGCGTCAGCGTATAGTTTCCCGGCTCCAGCGGATCGGTATTCATCAGCGACGACATAAAATAGCGGTCCCCGTAGGCGTGCAGCCTGCTCTCCAGATTCTTAAAAGGTGTCTCTATTACTTTTCCCTGCCGGCTCAAACGCAGATCGATCTTTACTCCCGGTTCCAAAGTTTGAGAATCGACGGGCGCATTGTAAATCTCCACATAGAAGCCGAGCGCCTGACCTCTCGAAAACCGGTTGGAAGAGTTAGGATAGACCTTCACCGTCCCTAGAACGAACGGATCACTGATGAATTCTCCCTGGCTGGCGGGGAAAATACGGTCGGCCAGAATGATGTCGCTCATGGAAATTCCCGTGGAGGAATCTGTGGAGGAATCTCCGGGAACGATAATGCCTCGTTCCAGCGTCCCCAATTTGCCGCTGACAGTATCCTTCACGACCGCCGTCAGCTTGTACCGCCCCGGCTTGAGGGGAATGTTTTTCTGATAAACAGACCGCTTTCCTATCGACTGCATCTCTTCTTCGTTGAAGTACGCGTTTACGTCGTCATCAAAGGCGAAAGCCGTCGTCCGGTTTATGGTCTCAACTCTCCCGTAGACGCTTAACAGGGCAGCGCGGATGGGGCCGGAATGCTTGTAACCGAGGAGCGACCGGTCAAAATAAAAAGTCACAGGGACCAGGTAATCGGTGGCCGTGGCTTTAATCATGTCCACGCGAACCTGGAACGGCAACTGATCGTAGTGCAGTTGCGCGCTGACTGACTGCTCCAGATCCTTGTAGCGGATTTCCGACGGTCGCTGCAACTTGGCCAGCCGCTCTATTCTTTGAAACCCAAAATCCTTCGCGCTGATGGTGCGCATCGGATCGGCCATCCTGCGCGCCGCTTCGTTGGCGAAATAGCGCGTACCGAGGCGCTCGGACTTGTCTCCGCCCTTGCGCAGCTCAGACCACGTTAACCCCAGGTTGGGAACGTTGGTGAGCATGTCCTTATCTATTTCATCCATGGCCAGCTCGTAATGGCCGGACATACTCTTATCGACAAACTCCACGTCAATGTCGCTGCCAACTCCTTCCAAATGCCTGTAGTGCCACACTTCAAACGCAAATGTTGTGGTGTTCCCGCCACCCTCCGATCTCGGTCGATAATAGGTTTCTCCGGCGGCATGGTCTTCAATCGAGTCGGGCTTTCCGTGAATGATGTAGATCCTTCCCCGGTCTGTCTTCCAGCCGGGCATGCCTGTTGAAAAGTGGTCGTTTGCGTACGCCAGCCGCCGATAGTGTTCTTCCTTGAATTCATTCAGGGCCGTGTTGGGGTCGGGGTCGCGCCTCAGCCAGAACTGCTCGATGAACGCCTCGCGTTCCTCGCTGGTTGCCAGGTTTTTGTATATTTCGCGCTCTTCGGGAGTGATAATGTAAGTGACATCCTGTTCCAGCCACTTTTTGAAGTAGTTTTCTTCCGCTTTGGCTTTCTTTGGGGGGCTTTGAGGGCCAGTGACAGCCGGAGCCAGAAGCAGGAAAATAGACAGGAGTGCAGTTGAAAACATAGGTAAAATAATCATCAAGTATAGGGACTTGGGCTGAGGAAGTCCATTATTCGATTGCG
>DASXTB010000320.1:0-48750 GCA_036505615.1 Acidobacteriota bacterium | reverse complement strand
GACCAGCTCCACGAAAGTGAAGCGGAAGCAGAACAGAAGCGCCGGGCAGTATTCTGAGCGGCTGTGAAAGATCGTGATGATGAAAATACCGCTCTCCAAGCCGCTCATCAACGAAGAAATAAAAGCGGCGGTCCTGCGCGTCATCGAGTCGGGTAATTTCATCCTCGGCAAAGAGTGCGAGGCCTTCGAGAACGAGCTGGCAGCGCATACCGGAACCAGATACGCTGTGCTTACCAGTTCCTGCACTACAGGCTTGTTCTTGTTGTATTCCGCTCTCGGTCTGCGTGCCGGCGATGAAGTAATTGTTCCTTCGCACACCGCGTTTCCCAGTATTGAGCCGATCCTGCACCACGGCGCTAAACCCTCGTTTGTCGACGTCGATGAAACCTTCACCTTGCACCCTGCGCACGTCGCGGCTGCGATCAACTCCCGGACCGTGGGAATACTACCGGTTCACCTTTACGGCCACCCGGCGAACCTGGATGAGATTCTTTGCATCGCGCGCAGGCAACACCTTTGGGTTGTGGAAGATTGCGCTCAGGCCCAGGGCGCGGCTTACCAGGGGGATATAACTGGAGGCCGCTTGCGAAAGGTAGGCTCCTTCGGCACGGCCGGCGCGTTCAGCTTTTTTCCATCCAAAAACCTGACAGTGCTGGGCGACGGCGGATGCATCGTCGCCAATGATGATTCCCTGGCGCACAAGATTCGCATGCTTCGCAATCACGGGCGGGAAGAGAAGTACGTTCACAAAATTCCAGGCTGGAACATGCGCTTCAATGAGATTCAGGCGGCTGTCGGTCGCGTCGCGCTTCGAGAGCTGGAAGACCGCAACAGACGGCGCCGTAAAATTGCTTTGCTTTATAACGAACTGCTGCGTGATGTGGTAAGCACCCCGGTTGAGAGGGCCTACGCACGCGCCGTGTACCACATGTACGTAGTTCGAGTGGAGGGTCCTGGAGCACCGGAGCCTCGGAAGACACTCCAAAGCTTCTTACAAGAGAGAGGTGTTGCCACGGGGATTCACTATCCGCTACCGAATCACCTGCAACCGGCTGTTGAACATTTCTTTCAGTCTCGCGGATGGCGGTTGCCCGCGCTTCCGGTCACCGAGAAGATGGCGCACGAGATTCTCAGCCTTCCCATGTACCCTGAGCTGACGGCAGAAGCTGTGGACTTTGTGTGCGACTCAGTCAAGGCTTTCTTCTGCAATGCCGGCTCTTTCGCCGGCTCGCCGCAGACGTCGTCGTAAATAATGCAACCTGACACCAACCTTTCGGTCGTGATCCCCTGTTTTAACGAAAGGGAGAATTTGCGCCCCTTACTGGCAGAGATTCACAAAGGCCTGGATCCCCTCGGCTATTCCTGGGAAGTGATCATTACCGATGACGGTTCGATCGATGGATCCTGGGAAGAGATGCAGGCAATCGCCGCTGAAGATTGGCATCTGAGGGTGCAGCGCCTCAAGCGTAATAGCGGCGAGACGGCGGCCAGCTGGGCCGGGATGCACGCCGCTCGCGGTGACTTGATTATTACCATGGATGCGGATCTGCAGAATGACCCGCGCGAAATTCCCAAATTTCTGGAAGCCCTCCGCGACTGCGATCTTGTTTGTGGTACGCGCACTCGGTTGCGTGCCACCGGTGACAGCGCGGTGAAGATACTCTATTCAGGTATGACTAATTGGGTTCGCCGGCGACTTCTCAATGACGGCATTTCGGATTCGGGCTGCACTTTCCGCGCTTTCAGGCGCGAATGTTTGAGAGGACTCCAGCCGTTCCGCGGGATGCATCGTTTCCTGCCCGCCCTTTTTAAGCTTCAGGGATACAGGGTGCGCGAAATTCCTGTCAGGAATCGCTGCCGGAGCTACGGCCGCTCCAAGTACGGCATTTGGAATCGGCTCCTTCCAAGTTTTCTGGATCTGCTGGCGGTTCGCTGGATGAAAAGCCGCTGGATCCGGATAGAGCTGGAGGAAGGATCCCTGTCAGTAGCTGCACGTTTTGGTCACAGCTCTACGACGATGGGCTGACCGATGACCGTTCACCGATGACTGTTGACTGATGACCGATGACGCCGGCCACGCACGTGCAAGTCTCCATCTGGCAATTCTTCTGATAGTCTGTGCGCTCGCTTTCTTCATCGCCCTTGGCCATTCGCCTGTACACCGAGTACAGGAGGCGCGCGTTTTAGAGACTGCGCGCGAGATGTTGGAAAACCATGATCCGGTGCTGCCGCGGTTGGGGGGCCAGGCCCGAGTGGAGAAGCCTCCTTTAGCATACTGGCTGGCGCTCGGCGGTTTTCTTGCAACGGGAACAGATGAAGCGGGTGGCCGCCTCTATTCGGCTTTGTCCGGCACGTTGACCGTAATCCTTGTTTATGCCTTGGGCAGCAGCTGGGGCAGGGCCGCAACTGGTCTGTGGGCGGGATTGATTTTGGCGACATCGCGTCTGTTCATGCTCCACTCCCGTCTTGCCGAGACCGATGTACTGCTGACGCTTGCAGTCACTGCTGCCATGTATTGTTTTTGGCGCGCGTTCGTCGTCCCGCAGAAAAACGGGCATTTCTTGCAAATCGCTTTCTCTGGCTGGGTCGCGCTCGGTTGGGGAGCGATGGCAGTCGGATTTCTTGCAAAGGGTCCTGCGGGTTTGCTCTTCCCTCTTGTTTCCGTCGTGCTGTTTTTATGTGCGGCTCGGCGATGGGCAGCACTTCCCAGGGTTTTCAATCCTCTAGGGATGGTGTTGTTCCTCACGCTGGTGGTTCCCTGGTTCATTGAGGTGATGCGGCGCCAGGGGATGGCGGCAGGTGTTTTCTGGCATGAGATGGCAGCGGTCGTTACGGGACAATCTCATGGGCCCGCGAATGTTGTCTATGCGTTATTCTATTATCCAATTCGCATCTGGCCCGATTTTGCTCCCTGGTCGATCTTTCTTGTACCCGTCTTGATGTTTGCCTGGCGCAGTATCTCCACCGAGCCCGGCGCGCAATTTCTCCTCGCCTGGACAATCGGAATCCTCGTTCAACTTGAGGTCATTGGAAGCAGGCAGGCCCACTATCTGCTTCCGGTCTTTCCGGCCCTGGCTCTGCTCAGCGGCTATTGGTTTGAGTGGGGCGCTCCTAAATTTCGGGCCCTGGCTGGGCCGTGGCGTGGCCGCGCTGTGGCAGGGCTTGGAGTAGCAGCGCTGGCATTGTCAACAGTTTGGATTTTTTGGGGCGAAGCAAAAATTCAACCGGCCAACCAATCGCGGCGGGATTTTGCCAGAGCCATTGAACCGGTCATCGGGAGTCGCAACGTTTATTTTTATGGCTTCGTGGATCCAGTCATCGATTTTTATCTGCGCCGCGTCATTTCCGATCTCGATGGCGGGCCCGCCGAGTTGGACCGCCTGGCGGGCGCAAGTCGAAGCGTGTTTGTGATTGCAGAAGAAGGTGGGAAAGCCGGCGCGGGCTATGCAGAGGCCAGGCTGGCAGCCGACTCGCGCTTTCGACTGGTAATCTCCGCCGCCCCGCCCGGACCATCCTTGCGTCTGTACCGGTCTGATTGAATTGCGGGATCTTCATCAGTAGTTGTTGGAGAGGCGGAGCCGCCCGGCCGACTCCTCGCGCGTGAACCGGTAGAAGTGCCAGTGGGTCTTCCTCATCAATCTTTCTTCTTAATTGGCGTGGTATCTCATAAATGGTTCTACAACGATTGACCTTCCAGAAATCAAGATTCCCAAGGGTCTAACGAAGCATGGCGGCGGTTAGGTTATTTTGCCGTTTCTTGCCAGGTCTTCGTAGAGACTCGCGTCAGTTCCAGCTCTGCCAGCAGGATGCTGCTCATGAAGAGCACGCCGCAGGTGCTGACAAGAATAGACCAGGGAACTTCCAGGTAAGGCTTATTGAAATAACTAAGAATTACCACCATGGCGGCCAGCAGGGCCAGCGCCATACTGCAGTCCAACAGCAGCGCTGCGGCCGCCGATCGGCGCTGCCAGACGGTCTGCACTTTGAGCATCAAAAGAAGTGAAGCAGCAAACAGAATTCCGTAGAGGGTCGTCAAATGAAAAAATAACGTCCAGCCTTGGAACCATGGATTGGTGAGGGCCTCGATCCACTTGACGAAATAATTCAAACCGTAGCCGCCCAAGCCAAACGCAAGAAGCGACAACCAGAGGCGGTCGCTTCGCCGCCAGTTATCTCGACATGCGAGAACGAACAATCCCACGCCGGCGACTAGTCCTTTTATGCCGGTGTAATACGCTGATACACTCAGCGCCCACTGTGTGCCCGGCCGGGTGTAGCTCAGAAGCCAACTGGGCACAAGCAGCGCGCAATCGAGGATGAGAAGAATTACCGCCAGGGGCCGCCGCCGGAGCAGAACTGTGAGGGTCGACTTCAAAGAAATTCCGTAGTCTCTGCGTGTAACCCGATGCAGCAGGATCGATTGGAAGGCCGGAATCAATATCAGTTGGCCAAAAAGTTCAAACCTGAGATCGATGTAGTGGAAGGCGAAAAGAGTAACGGCCAATTGCGAAACCAGTAAAGTGGGAAACAGAATCAGCCAAATCTTGATCAGTTGTCTCAATGGTCGAAAACTCGCGCCACTAGGTTTTCTTGGTGCGCATAAGGTTCACATTTCGGTGAAGATTTGAAACCGTTGCATTTCGGAGAGACGGCCTGAGGGCGCCTCTTTTGAGTCACAAAGCCCTGAGACGGCCCTCAGGCCGTCTCTCCGCTAATCGGCGGTATGAGGTGGTATGAGGTCGCTCGCCAGTAAATTGTTGCAGTTTTCATAGCAGAGGCCCCAAGACCGTGAATCATTCACAAACACTCTTAGTTTGCCACGAAGGCACAATGACGCGAAGTAAATCAGAGAAATAGTCTATTCCTAAAACTCTCGCATGTTCCAATCTGTTCTGATCATCAAGCTTTCCTCTGTGGGCGACGTGGTCATGGCCACCCCGGTGGTTCGTCACCTAAAATCTCTGTTCCAAGCTCGGATTGTTTGGGCTATTGACGAAGGTATTGCGCCGCTGCTTCAGGGGCATCCGGACATCGATGATCTTCTGCTTTTTCCGCGGGATCCTTTCCGGCCGTTTGCCCTGAACCTGCCTGCTCTCGCGCCCAAATTGGGCTTGATGCTCCGAAAGCTTCGAGGCCAGAGTTTCGATCTTGCCATCGATTTGCAGGGCCGTGGGAGAAGTTACGCCATTCTTCAACTGTCGCGCGCGCAAATGAAGGTCGGCCGCGGCCGTTTCCCCTTCCTGAAACACACAGTTGCCCACCGCAGGGATGTCGCTCGACACGCGGTCGAATCTTATTTTGAAGCGATCGACATATTGGGTTTACCTCGCCCGCAAGATGCGAGAATCGTGCTTCCGGAATTCCCCGATGATCGGCAACGAGTTCGCTGCGTTCTGAGCAAATCCAAAATCGACTCCGGCTTCGTGTGCGTGGCGCCGGGCGCAAGCTGGCCTTCGAAACGATGGCCCCTGCAGTATTGGGCTCAGGTCATCGATTGGCTGCTGTCGCAGGATCAACAGGTGGTTCTAGTGGGATCGGCTGGGGAGGCGGGGTTGGGGCGAGAGCTGGCCAGTCGCGCCTCTTTCCCCGAAAGGATTATTTCGCTCTTTGGCGCCTTCACTCTGCGGGAACTGATCAGCGTGTTCAAATTATCGCGGCTTTGTCTGGCCGCAGACACCGGACCGCTGCATATCGCGGCGGCCTCCGGCGCGCCGGTCATTGCTTTATTTGGCGCGTCCGATCCCGTTCGCACCGCCCCCTGGCCTGCCGGCACGGCCGAGATTGTTACTGCACCCGATTGCCGGCACTGCCGTCTGCCGCGCTGCGCGAAAGGATGCATGTCAAAGCTGCCGCCCGGTGCGGTGATCGCAAAAGCGGCAGGTATATTGCAGCAGACACAAGCCAGCTTCAAGGCGTGATTGAAGCGCATTGTGTGAAACGCGTACCACGCTGCCTTGGGCCCGGAGAGACGGCGTGAGGGCCGTCTCTAGAGTTTCTACATTTTCGGACCGCTGTGGGCGAGTTCTACAGCGGCTCTGCCGCCTGCCTCTGGCGGCCAGGCTTGCCTCGCCGTCGATGATCTCTCCTCGCATCTTCGAGGCTCTGCCTCGAAAACCACACAAACTGTCCATCTGCTGCAGATTTCTTTCGCAAAACGCCACCGTGGCCGGTTATGTGATGTGCGAAGCCGAAGTTACAATCAAGGTTCTGTCGCTCTTCCGATCCTGATCTTCACCCGGTTCTTAAGGCTATGCTTCAGGTCGTAACCGAAGAAGGGCACCAGCATCCACTTCCCAAAACTGCGATTGTTCATCGCCATATAGATTTCCACCAGCTCAAGGCGCCCCCGCCAATGCAGGGGATGACAGACTCTCTTTAAATCACTCAGGCGTTGGTTCAAGGGAATTGGGCTGTCTCGAAACCGCGCGCGGCTCGTGTCCACCAGCGATAGCTCGACAGCGCCATCATTTATATGCAGCAAGAGATTGCCCGGAGAAAGGTCCCGAAAATAAACGCCACGGGCATGTATGCAAGAAAGAAACTTTGCCGTCTCTTGGAAGATTGCAGCTTGGGGCATACCTTGAAATGAAGCTTCGCCTCCGGCAAATGCGGTGAAGGCCTGACGGATAGTGAATCGGGCTGCGGACTGCTCGCACAGAAAATAGCTCTCTGATGTTGTGCTGTTTTTGTTGCTCTCGAAAAACGCGATCGGTCTGGGAGTATTGATTCCCCGCCGCACCAGTTCGTTAGCTCCGTTCCAGCTTCTCAGAGCCTTACTTTGTTTTGACTTCCAGAGGATTGCCGCAGAGTGGGCGGCGCGAAATCGCTTCACCACAATCGAACCTGCATGAGTGTCTCGTGGATCGGGAATGGACCAGATAATGTTCCTTCCATTTCGTAAAAACCTGCGTGGGGACGCCTCCGCCAGTCGCTCGGGTAAAAGAACAGAAAGGTCGGGGGGGCGATGGTCACTTTGCGCGACACAGATCCCACTCCATCGGGCGGTTTGCAGAGTCCGGAAGCCCGCATCCGGCAGACGGCAGAATCTGATTCCCGAGAGGGGATGCTGATCCGTTTCTAGGGAAACATTAGCGTTTAAAGGCCAGACCAGATACACAGGACTTTCACAAATCATCTCAGGGCAGCGCGGCATCCTTTCTCCGTTTCGGGAGAAAGCGGCAGCCGCGGCCAGGGTGGAGGGATGGTAACAGTCCGACGTGCGGGCGCCTTTGCCGTCGGTGGTCCAAGCCACATGGATTCGCTGCTCTCCGGAGACGAACTCATAAATCTCAAGCCCAAAATGTGAAGGAATCTTTCTCAGGAAGCGGGCCGGCGAAAGAAACCTGACCGAGGTCTGGAATGCATGAAAGGCCGGACGAATCCGATAATTTGCAATTTTACCGCTTGCTTTTCCGTAAAAAGCTGCGCGGGGTACAGGCGGATATTCCTCTGTGCCATCGTCGATCAAGCCCTCTCTCTGGCCAATCATCGGCCCCCAGTAAACTTTGTCCAGTCCCCCTGAGGCCGCAGCCAGGCAGCAGTACCTGGAGAGGTAATCGGCCTGCTTTTGCTCTCCGTCGCCCGCGAGCCGGCGGATTCGTCTCAGACTCCAGGACACTTGACTGCATACGGTCTTGCGTATTCCGAAGTGGTCGGAAATATCTTTCAGCAGGCGGGCTTTCCTTATCAAATTGAACCTGCCGGCTCCGGCCAGGCGCCGTCCCAGAATTCTCGGATCAAATGCTTCCGGCTCCCTGGCTCGTTCCACGAACAGATTAAAAGAATGGATGCCAGGCAGGATTCCGCGCCGCTCCATCGCTCCCAGCAGGCCAACGTTGTACAGAGGTTCGAAGTCTGTGACGTTCGGGCCGGCCAGGGCTACATTTTTCCGAACGGCCGCGTGGTATGCCAATTCCCAGGCCTGCAGGTAGGATCCGATGCTGAAGCCGGACCAGCGGCGCCGATTACAGGTCGAACCGATCTCGACCATCTCAACGCTGCTTGCGTAACGATCGAGAATGTGCGTCAAAAAATGCCGCCATCGCATGCGCGCTGTCTCTGTATTCATCGACCTTGCCTCTTCAATGGGAAGAACTAGGTGAGGGTAGATCTTGAAGCCTGAGAGCAGCAGCCGATTGAGGAAGCGTTCCGGATAGGAATCGAAACTACTGTACGTGAAATCAACCCGCACTGAGCCCACCCGTAGTTCGCGCAGGCGCTCCATCACATAGTCATCACAGGCTGGATCTGGGGAGCTGGCCGCGCAAATTCCAAAAAATTCCCGGCCTACGTTGTGTGCTTTTGCAGGGAGATGCCCGCGTGCAAAATCCCATTTTAGAGTGGGGAAATACTTGAGGTTGGAAATGACAAAGGGCGTTAACGCCGAGCGATAATTGGCCATTCGATTGCGCTCAGTTTACATTGCAGTCATTTTGAATGGCCAGCTTGTGATTGATAATCCGGCAAACGATTGAAGATGATCAGTAGGAGCGCACAGCCGCGCGGCCCTGCAAGCGGAATCACTGAGAGCTGTCCGCACACTTGGCATAGTAAGGATAACGCTCCCTGGCGGCAGTGGGGCAGTACTTCCATCGTTTGTAGGCCCAGAGCCAGTATTCCGGCTTTGCGCGAATCACAGCCTCGCAGGAATGCATGCATCGCTGCGCGATATTCTGAATTTCAGCCGAAGAATTATCTCCCTTGCCGCGTGTGATCTCGCCGCCCCAACTGATTCGTATTCGCCCACCAGAAAGCGGTTCTGCGGCAACGGGAATGATTGGCGCTCCGGTGCGGCGGGCCAGCGTCGCGGCGGTAGTTGAAGCGAGGACGGAAAGGCCGAATAAGTCGACCCAGATGCCGCCCTCGCCGTGCGGGGCGTTCAGGTCAATGAGCAGGGTGATTAATTCTCCACGTCGTAGCGCTCCCAGCAATTTCGATACCGCCCCGCGCCGAGGAACGATCTGCTGGCCTGAGGCAGATCGCAGCCGATCGACGATGGCGCTCGCCTTTGGGTTGCGTAGTTCTCTGGCCACAATGTTGGCTGTGATTCCGAAAAAGGGTGAAGTCAATCCCAAAAGCTCCCAATCGCCGTAGTGCATGCCGATGAAAATGGCCCCCTTGCCGCGGGCAACGAGACCGCGCACGCGCTGCAACTCCGCTGCATCCTGTTGCACCAACTGCTCGGCTGCCTGGCGCGTCACGCGTGGAGCCCAGAACAGCGTCAATTCTGTCGCTGCGAAGTTTTGGAATGAGGCGCGAGCGATGGCGGATTTCTCTCTTCTCGATTTAGTGTCGCCGAATACGATGTCGAGGTTTGCATGGGCCAGCCACCGTTTCCGGGTTAAAAGGTAATAGGCAATCCAACCAAGACCGCGGCCCAAACCTCGTACCGTCCTCAGTGAAAGCAGTGGTATCAGCCGCTCAAGAAGCCGCAAGCCGGCCGCCTCAACGCTGTAGCGGGAAAGCTTCCAACGAGAGAGGCGTTTGTTGGCGCGGGGATTCACGGATGGGAATGATATGAATGTCCGCCGCCGAACTCAAGTGTAGGCTGGCGATCTGGCTATTCTTGACCGAGTAGGGGCGCACGCCCGTGCGCCCCCTGACCGGTAAGCGTTTATTGAAGTTCCGACATTTTGGGAGCGGAGAGACTGCCTGAGGGCCGTCTCTGGACCGCGAAGCGGTCACTGGAGTTTATACATTTTCTCATGCTGCAGTGCGCCGCAAACCAGGGCGTCCGCTTCGCGGACACTGGAGTTTGGACATTTTGGAGAGACGGCCGGTGGGCCGTCTCCCGCACAATCTTTCATCGTGCAGGAGTGGCCCGACGGGGCGTCTCAGCGCCGCTTCGCCATAGTTGACGAAAATGCATATAAATGATTCGTTCACCCGGCCTTGAAAGGCCGGGCTAAATTCATCGGTCGCTAACGCGACCTGGAAGTGTGCGCCAGAAAATAGCAGCCTCTAGCAGGACCTCATATGAAAGAATCGAATGTCGCGGCCAACTCTGAGGCCGGATGCCACGTTGCCACAAATGTCCCGACTCAAATTCGATCCGCTGCCCGCCTGTATCGTCGCGGCACTGTTGTTTCTTTGTTGTTTCGGACTTCTCGATCATGACCTGTGGACTCCCGACGAGCCGCGCGTCGCCTCCATTGCGCGCCAGGTAGCCCAAGGCGCGTGGGTGATCCCAACATTGAACGGAGAGCCGTTCCTGGAGGAACCTCCCTTCCATGTCTGGTGTGTAGCGCTCGCTTTTAGATGGTTCGGTTACGATCCCCCGGGAGTTGGTCGCATTGTTTCTGCCTTATTTGCCTTAGGAGGCTTGGTATTCACCTATCTGCTGGCCAGAGAACTGGCTGGCCGTCAGTCCGGCAAAGGGATTGGCTTGCTGGCGACGCTGGCATTGGCTCTCTGCGCGGAGTACTTTGCCGCAGCCCATCGAGTCGTCCCCGATGCAGCGTTGACTTTCTTTACCACCGGCTCGGCATTTGCTTGTGTGCGTGGTCTACGGCTTGAAAGCAGTGAAGCCGCTGTCTTTTGGCTAACCCTTGGCTACGCGTTCGCTTCTCTTGCGTTCTTGTCGAAAGGGCTGATCGGCCTGGCTGTTCCAGGCCTTGCCTTTTTGTCGGTGATTGCGGCGCGCCGCCAACTCCGACAACCTGCGCTCGCATTGAATTCCTGGGAACGCACGCTTCCAGCGTGCTTCTTGCACAGGCATATAGGCACGCAAGATGCGTCTGCTCCCAGGCTTCAGGTCCTTTTGCGGGCGCGCTTGTGGTTGGCGCCGGTAGTTTTTTCCGCCATCGCCGGACCGTGGCTGTATCTGTTGGATCGGAAACTCGGACCCCAAGGCCTTCGCCTGATCTTCATCGACAACACACTGTGGCGGATACTTCCTTCCACCGGATATGTCGGGGGACACACACAACCCTTCTATTACTACGTTGTTCAGTTCGTGCCTCTGCTCTGGCCCGCGGCACTATTTGTCGTTGGAGGGATTCTGTATCGCTTCAGCCCCAAGAATGAGCTGGACTCGGCGGAGCAGTTTGCTTGCGACGTCGCTCTGCTCTGGCTTTTTTCCGGAATGCTGATGTTGAGTCTAGCCGCCACAAAAAGAAGTATTTACCTGCTGCCTCTGCTCCCGGCCGCCGCAGTAGTGGGGGGATTCTGGCTGGATGCATTCCTTCGAAAACAGGTGGACGGATTTTACGACCGCGCCGCCGGATACATTCTTGCTGCGACCCTGGGTGTTGCGGCGGCGGCGCCGCTGGTTTTGCTCCTGGCCTCTATTTTTAAACTGTTACCTGAAGGTGCGCTGGCAAGCGTCTGTTCCGGCTTCGCCTTGCCTGCAGTTTCGCTCATGGCGGCTATCGGAGTAACGTTCGCGGTCGCCGTCGCCGTTGCCGCAAAACGCGACAAGCGCAAGGCGCTACTGTCTGTTTGGCTTGTTGGACTTGTGGTCACGCTCCTGCTCGCTTCGCACACGGTGACGCCGGTAATCGACCGCGAGAAAAGTTTTGGACCGGTTTGTAGAACAATCGGTCGCCTGGTGCCGCCAGCGAAATCCATTTATTTATGGAAACCGGATGAAACTACGCGGGCGATGATTCCTTTTTACACGGGACGGACGGCGATAGCGGTCCAGTCGAAGGGTCAGCTCAGAGATTACTTAGCGCAGGAAAGGGAAGTCTATCTGGTGGACGTGGAAAAGAACATGTGGGGAGATTTGGAAATAATTATGGCGTTTGCTCCTAAAGTTTTGGTTGAGGACGTTCGTCCCGGGTCTCGATCGATCTGGCTGCTCTATCTGAACCGGATTCCGGCGGGTTGAATTTATCTCCCGGCCTCAGCACCTGTGCCGAAAAGTTGCCAAAACACCAACCGATACGACACCGCAATTCTGAATTCGAGTACTCAGTTTGTCCTCGGCGCCACAGGCAACGTGGTGAGCTGGCCGGGTTGAGTCTTCAGCACTGTGGCTGCAACTCGTCCCGAAGCAGTCACCTTCAATACGCCGGCAAAGTTTGAGAAGTCAACCGACGGGCTCCAGGTGAATTCCGTAACGAAGCGCGCTAGATGGCCGCCTGCCTTAATCGCATTGGCGCCGTCCAGTCGAGAGGTGGCAATCTGCCTTCCTTCCGAATCAAGAAGCTGAAGATCTGCGGTGATGTCGCTTGTTTCCAAATTCATCATCGCAATGCCGGTGCTGGTCACCTGAGCACCGTTGGTCTCCATGGGAGCCAGAAAACCAACAAACTGGGGCGCGCTGCTGCCCACACCGGTAAACCCAATACTGCCGCCGAACACAATTACCCCGCCAAGCAGCCGGTTGGAAGTCACCATTACCGAACCCACAGTCACCGGACCTGTGCCGGGAGTCCGCAAAACACGCAACCCGCCGGCCGGAATGGTCAAGTTCTTCTGGCCGGAAACCGTCTCACCGTTGAGCGCCACAGTTATCGGCTTCCCTGAGTCGTCTCGAATCAGTAGGGTGACGCTGGCGGCGTTGGCGGTATCGAGATTGAACAGCGAAATCTGGCTTACAATCTGTCCTCCTGAAATCGCTCCGTCTCCGAATTGAGCAAAATAAAGTTTCTGCAAATTGAAGCCGGTTGAGGCTGAGGCCAGTTTTGGCGCGACGGGAAGCGTGGTGAGCTGCCCTGGCTGAGTCTTTAGAACTGTGGCTGCTGCTCTCCCGGAAAAACTCGCTGTCAAAGTTCCGCTGAAATTCGAGAAATCGACCTGAGGAGTCCAGTTGAATTCCGTAACGAAGCGTGCCAGATGGCCGCCCGCTTTCAACTCCTCGGCTCCGGCAGGGCCGCCGGCCTTGGAGGCTGTATCCAGGCGCGATGTCGCCACCTGCACTCCTTCTGTGTCGGCCAGTCGCAGATCCACCACCATATCGGTTGATTCCAGATTCATCATGGCTATGCCGGTGCTGATACCCTGGGCAGTGTTGGTTTCGATGGGCGCGACAAATCCACCAAATTGGAGCGCGCTGCTGCCGACACCCGTAAAGCCGATACTTCCTCCAAAGACAATCACGCCTGCCAGGACTTTATCCGACGTAACGGAAACCGAGCCGACCGTCAGCGGGCCGGTGCCCGGGGTGCGGAAGACGCGCAGGCCGCCGGGGGGAACCATAACATCTTTTTGTCCTGAGACAACCTCTCCGTTGAGCGCGACTGTAACCGGATTCCCAGCGTCGTCTTGGATTACGATCCGGGCGCTGGCCGGCTTGGCTGTGTCCGGATTAAACAGTGATATCTGACTGATGATCTGTCCACCAGAGATGGCGCCGTCTCCGAATTGCGCAAAGTAAAGCTTCTGTTCCAGCGCCGTATTTCGACCCGCAACTATGGGCGAGACCAGGAACTCCGGATCAGGTTTGCCGTCATTGTTGAAATCGAACGCAGGGGAATCCGGAATTCCATCTCCATTGGTGTCTGCCAGCGGAACGAAGATTTGAGGATCGTTAATGCTTCCTCCCAGGACTCCAGCCATGGCCCAGGGGATGCTCACAAAGTCTGGTTTCCCGTCACCATTGACGTCATAGTAAACCAGGCTACCTCGGATGGCAGGCTGTCCGGTCTCGCTGCCGGTGAAGTAATCAATGATCCCATCTCCATTTTCGTCAACCGCCGTCACTTTTCCGGTAAATTTCGTGGTCGTGGTCCCTTTGACGATCTCGTGAGTGATCGACAAGGATATGGCCCGCTGATTGGGATCAAATTGATCCAGAGTAACGGTCGTCGTTCGTGTCGTTGCACTCGAGTTTTGCTGCCGTCGCGTCACCGTCTGGAAACGGCCTTGGGAATTGGGATTGGAAAGTTCAACGTCGGAAGTGCCGATTACCGGACTGATGAATCTCAAGGTAACATTTTGGCCGCTCTGAATGCGCTGAACGTTGAGGGTTTCGTCGTCAGGATCGGGAACGCCGTTCTGGTTGGAATCGATCCGTATTGACCGCGTCCAGGGAGCGTCCGGAACTGAAGCGACAAGTTCACCCGGCCCTGGTGAAGGATCGATTTTAAAAATGAAGGCATCACCGCCAGGAAAATTGCCGCTGCTGCCGCCACTCCCGCCAAAGGCGCTCTGCAAGGGTTTGGCTGTGGGGAAATCCGACGATCGGGTGGTTCCTGTGACGTAGATACTGCCGGAAGAATCTAGCGCCATCCCTCCGGCGAACTCCTGGTCACTTCCTCCCAAATAGGTGGAGAAGAGTAATCTGGATCCACTCGGGTTGAACTTAGCGACAAATATATCGCCCGCCGGTGGGAATAACGATACGTTGGCGGGACCGGCGTAGGAGCTCTGGATTGGGTTTGCCAGTGGAAAAAAACGCGCTGAGGTAGTTTGACCCATGACATAGATGTTGCCTGACGTGTCCAGGGCAATGTTTTTGCCTTCGTCTCCGCCGCCATAAAAAAAAATTACCCCACCTTGTAATACAAAACGACCATCACCGCCCAGGTAAGTGGAATAGAGAAGGTTGCTGCCCGCGGGATTGAGCTTAGAAACGAAGGCATCGCCTCCCAACCCACCGATAAACTTATCTCGGAAGGCGTTGACCACTGGAAAGTCACGCGAGTTAGTTGTTCCTGTTACATACGCGCTCCCGGAAGAATCTATGGCGATCGCGTTGGCGAAGTCTTCGTTGCCGCCGCCCAGGAAAGTGGAGTAGACGAGAGCCGATCCCGCGGCATTGATTTTAGTAACAAAGGCGTGCCCATTGCTGCCAAGCGTCTGTGGAAATTTCGGTTGAAAGGCATTGGGCGTGGTAGGAAAATTCGTAGAACTTGTTGCCCCAGTTACGTACGCATTGCCTGATGAGTCCACAACAATAGCGTTGCTGCCCGGTATTTCCGAATCGCTTTGCGGGCTCTCTTTGCCGCTCCCACCGAGGAACGTGGAATAGATAACACCCCCAGTCGGATCAAATTTAATGACAAAGGCATCGTTGACACCACCGCCATACGTGGCTTGAAACGGATTGCGCGTCGGGAAGTTTGCGGAGTATGTGTTGCCCAGCACGTAAGCATTGCCTGTAGAATCGGCGGCAATGCCCTGGCCGCTGTCCCCGATGAACCCGGTCCCGCCTCCTCCAAGATAAGTGGAATAGATCAGGGCGGATCCAGAAGCATTGATCTTAGTAACAAAAGCAGCGGCTGCAGAGCCCCCCCCGCCGCGCGTGGACTGGAAAGCGTTGAGCGTTGGGAAATTCGAAGAGAAGGTCGAACCTGTGACATAGACGTTCCCGGATGGATCCACCGCGATGCCTTGACCCCGATCAGTTCCGTTGCCACCCAGGAAAGTGGAATAAATGATCGCGGAGCCCTGGGGATTCAGCTTGGTAATGAAAACATCTCGATCGACTGACTTGGTTCCTTGAAGGGCATTCGCCGTAGGGAAGTTGGTCGATAGGGTGTAACCTGTCACGTAAACATTGCCGGATGAGTCAAGGGCGATGGAATTGGCAACATCATCGCTGCTGCCACCGAGGAAGGTCGAATAGCTCAACGCCGGATCGAGAACCAGCGATTTGGCCCGGTCATAATTGGCTACTTGAAAGCCGATCGCAGTTTTGCTCCTAAATACGTAATGGCCTGCAATCTCATGCCGCGCGCCATCGATGTCCTGGTAGATGTGCGGCTTGTGCTGTCGAAAATCACCTGACGGAGTGTGGAGCACGAGATCCCCATTGCTGTCGATTTCAAGCGGGGAAAGGTGCTTTGCTGTTGCGCTGCCTCGCGCATCTGCTCCCTGATCGAATTTAATGGAGATAATTCCAGGATCGGTATCGGGTGCGACGACCAGGTCGTATTCCAGTTGTCCCTCTTTGCCGTAATAGATCAAATCGACTCCAGGATAGATGCTGCTGTATTTCACCCTGGGATAGTGCGGGATGTTGGTCCTCCAGTTGGCGGGCTGATTGCCGATAAGATAGTTGCTCTTGCCGGGCATTTCGTCTAATCCGGTGATGTTGGCCTTCGCGTTGGCTCCGAGAAACTTCATTCGTACCACCGTTTCAGGTTTCAGATTTCTAGTTTCCGGCTTTACCTCCTTATGAAGCTTGGTGGCCGCATCACCGCCCCCGGGGGGATCAGCAGAGTCTGGGTGCCCCAGCACCAGGACGGTTTCACGGGATGTCAAAAAAAGGCGATAGCCGGGACCGCGCGAAAGAAACTTCACCGAAGAGTCGGTCTGCCCGTGGTTGGCTTCAAAACTCAAGGGGAGATTGCCGTACGCTGCGCTCGGCGTGCTCTGAGCCGGTCCGTGGTGCGCCGAGAGGGGCAGATTCAGTCTTTCGTTCTTGGATGTTGCGTTTGATTCCGGTCGCCCCGCCATGCGAAAGGAATGCTGGAAGATAAGCAGCAAAAGCAGGCCACATGCCGCCGCTTTCAACACGGGCAATGCTTCAATAAGGCGAACCGGTACAGAATTTTCTGGCTCCATGGGAGTCCTCATATCTGAATTAAGGATTTCGCCGGAGGACAAATAACGAATTTCTGCCAAGTTTTAATGATCGGCGAAACAAAGTGGGCGTGAGATTATCATGTACATTCCGGTGCCTCAAGATTTGGATTCCCTACAAAGAATTTCAATCGTCCCTACGGAACTCCTATTTTTTGCCTCCTAAATTCCCAGCGATAAATCGCTGGGCTATTGTCGAATCGTCCCTCCGGGACGAAGTCCGTGCCCGCTGCTAGGCTGCGACCGTTCATTTTTCAGCAAAAATGTCCAAACTTCTCAGTTCGTCTTCGGCGCCACCGGCAAAGTGGTAAGCTGGCCAGGCTGGGTCTTCAAGACCGTGGCTGCGACTCGTCCCGAAGCAGTCACCTTCAGTACGCCGCTAAAGCTTGAGAAGTCCACCGCTGGACTCCAGGTAAACTCCGTGACAAAGTGCGCCAGATGGCCGCTTGCCTTGATCGCATTGGCGCCGTCCAGTCGAGAAGTGGCAACCTGCCGTCCTTCCGAATCTAGGAGCTGCAGATCGGCCGTCACATCGGTTGTTTCCAAATTCATCACGGCGATGCCGGTGCTGGTAGCCTGAGCGGTGTTGGCTTCCATGGGTGCTAGAAAGGCAGTGAACTGCGGGGCGCTGCTTCCTACTCCCGTAAATCCGATACTGCCCCCAAAGACGATTACCCCGGCAATTACCGTGTTGGAAATTACCGTTACCGAGCCCACAGTCAGCGGACCCGTGCCGGCAGTTCGCAAAACCCGCAAGCCACTGGCCGGAATGGTCAGGTTCTTCTGTCCGGAAACCGTCTCGCCATTGAGAGCCACTGTTATCGGCTTCCCTGAGTCGTCTCGAATCAATACGCTCACCGTGGCTGGACCGGTCGGATCGAGATTGAAGAGCGAGATCTGGCTTACAATCTGTCCGCCAGAGATGGCGCCATCTCCGAATTGAGCAAAAAGCAGCCTCTGTAGTTGTGAGCCAGGCGACGCTGAAGTCAAAATCGGCGCCACAGGCAGTGTGGTGAGTTGTCCCGGTTGGGTCTTCAGAACTGTAGCTGCCGCTTTTCCTGTAAAGCTCGCTTTCAACGTTCCCGCAAAATTGGAGAAGTCTACCGGCGGGCTCCAATTGAACTCGGTGACGAAGCGCGCCAAATGGCCACCCGCTTTCAACTCCTCGGCTCCCGCAGGGTCGCCCGCCTTGGAGGCTGCATCCAGGTGCGATGTGGCCACCTGCTTTCCTTCGGCATCTACCAGTTGCAGATCCACCGCCATGTCACTTGACTCCAGACTCAACATGGCAATGCCGGTACTGGTGCCCTGAACGGTGTTGGTCTCAATGGGCGCGACAAAACCGCCGACTTGAAGCGCGCTGCTGCCCACACCGGTAAAGCCGATGCTTCCTCCAAACACGATCACGCCGGCCAGAACTTTGTCCGATGTGACCGTGAGCGAACCAACAGTCAGAGGACCCTGGCCCGGTGTGCGCAAAATACGCAGCCCGCCCGGAGGAACGGTTAAATCCTTTTGTCCGGTGACAACTTCCCCGTTAAGAGCGACCGTAATCGGATTTCCTGCATCATCTCGAATGGTAATTCGCGCGCTCGCAGCCCGGGTGGTATCGGGATTGAATAGAGAAATCTGACTGATGATTTGCCCGCCAGAGACGGCGCCATCTCCAAATTGTGCGAAATAGATTTTCTGTTCTATGGGTGTAATTCTACCGGCAACCAACGGGGATATCAGGAACTCAGGATCGGGCTTGCCATCATTGTCGAAATCGAAGGCGGGAGAATCGGGAATCCCATCTCCGTTGGTGTCGGCTAACGGGACAAAGATCTGCGGATCACCGCTGTTGGCGCCAAGCCCGCCGGCCATGGCCCAAGGGATGCTTACAAAATCGGGTTTTCCATCGCCATTAACATCGTAGAAAACCACGCTGCCTCGGATTGCCGGCTGCCCCGTCTCGCTGCCGGTGAAGTAGTCGATGATCCCATCTCCGTTTTCGTCAACGGCCGTGACTTTTCCGGTGAATCTCGTGGTGGTAGTCCCCTTGACGATTTCGTGAGTAATGGACACTGATATGGCGCGTTGATTGGCGTCGAATTGATCCAGTGTGACAGTAGTTGTCCTGGTAGTTCCTGCTAGATTCTGTTGGCGCCGGGTGGCCGTTTGAAAGCGACCCTGGGAGTTGGGGTTGGAAAGCGCGATATCGGAAGTACCAAACAGGGGACTGATGAATCTCAGTGAAACGTTCTGCCCACTCTGGATACGCTGAACGTTCAGCGTTTCGTCGTCCTGATCTGGCACGCCATTCTGATTGGAATCGATCCGGATCGACCGCGTCCAGGGAGCATCCGCAATAGGAGGGAGCATTTCACCGGGACCGGGCGTGGGATCGATTTTGGCGACGAAGGCATCACCGCCTGGACTAGGGCCACTGTTGCCGCCGCTGCCTCCAAAGGTTGCTTGCAGCGGTTTGGCTGTGGGGAAATTGGAAGACCGGGTGGAGCCCGCCAGGTAGATGCTGCCGGAAGAATCTGCCGCTATGCCTCCGACAAAGTCATAGTCGCTCCCTCCCAGGTAAGTGGAGAATAGAATTCTGGATCCAGATGGATTGAACTTGGTAACGAACACATCGCCCACTGGCGGGAAAAAGAATTTATTGACCGGCCCGGCGTAAGAACTCTGGATCGGATTCGCCAGAGGAAAAGCCAGCGAAGTCGTATGCCCTGCGACGTAGATATTACCGGCCGAATCCAGAGCGATGGATTTACCTTCATCGCCGCCATCGGAAAAACCGTCGCCTCCCAGGAAAGTGGAAAAGATAAGTCCCGATCCGGAAGGATTGATCTTGGTGACGAAGGCGTCGCTCAGCCCCCCCACCAGGGTGGACCTATACACGCCGAATGTGACTGGAAAGTCGGGCGAGCCGGTTTGGCCTGTTACATAGGCATTGCCCGATGAATCCACCGCGATTCCGTTGGCGTAGTCGTTAAACGTGCCTTCAAGAAAAGTAGAGTAGACAAGAGCAGATCCGGAGGCATTGAGCTTGGTGACAAAACCGTGTATCCCGATGCCGAATGGGGAAGGAATGAATGCACGTTGGAAAGAGCCCGGTGTGGTGGGAAAATTTGTCGAAAGCGTGGTGCCCGCCACATAGGCGTTTCCCGCGGAGTCGACAGCAATAGGATTCCCTCCTGTGGCAAAGGCAAAAACCGAACTCTCTTTGTCGCCGCCCCCTAGAAACGTCGAATAGAGGAGACCTCCAGTCGGATCGAACTTGGCGACAAAAGCGTCATTGTCGCCACCGCCGTAGGTAGCTTGAAACGGATTGCGGGTGGGGAAGTTCGCTGAGTCTGTAGTGCCTGTTACGTAGGCATTACCGGCGGAATCAACAGCCATGCCTCGGCCCTTGTCACCGCTGTCAATGAGACTCTTTCCGTTGCCGGTTCCTCCAAGATAAGTGGAGTACAAGAGCGCAGATCCGAAATTATTGAGCTTGGCTACAAAGGCATCTCCTCCAGAACCTCCGCGATTTGTGGTCTGGAAGGCGTTGATCGCAGGAAAGTTCGTGGATGTGGTCGAGCCGGTGACGTACACATTTCCGGATGGATCGACCGCAATGGCGTTGCCACGATCAGTCCCGCTGCCACCCAGGAAAGTGGAATAAACAAACCCTGAACCCTGGGGATTCAGCTTGGTGACAAAAGCGGTTGACCTGGTTCTCTGAAACGCGTTGGCCGTAGGGAAGTTGATTGATCCCGTAAACCCCGTCACGTAAGCGTTGCCGGATGAGTCGACGGCAATGGAATTGCCGGAGTCGTCGAAGCTGCCGCCCAGATAAGTCGAGTAACTCAGCGCCGGATCGAGCACCAATGGTTGGCCTCGATCGTAATTGGCCACTTGAAAGCCGACCACAGACGTTCTCTTGAAAACGTAATGACCGGCAATCTCCCGACGGGCGCCGTTGACTTCCTGGTAGACGTGCGGCTTGTGCTGTCGAAGGTCACCCCACGCAGTGTGCAGCAGGAGGTCGCCGTCGCTGTCAATTTCAAGCGCAGTGTGCTTTGCTCTGGCGCCGCCTCTTGTGAGCGCGCTCTGGTCGAATTTAATAGAGATGATCCCGGGATCGACATGGGGCGCAACGACCAAGTCATATTCCAGTTGCCCCTCTTTCCCGTAATAGATCAAATCAACGCCGGGATACACGCCGCTGTATTTCACCCTGGCATAGTTCGGGATGTTGGTCTTCCAATCACTGGGATGGTCGCCAATAAAGTAGTTGCTTTTGCCGGGTAACTCTTCCAATCCGGAAATCCTGGGCTTCGGGTTGGCGCCCACAAGCTTCATTCCCAGCACTGATTCAAATTCTGGTTTTCTATTTTCCTGTTTTGTGCCGGTGCGAAGTTCACTTACCGCAGCACCGAGCACGCCAGTCTTGCCGGTGCCTGCACTTCCCAGCACCAGGACCGTTTCTCTCGCTGTCAGGAAAAGACGATAGCCGGGACCGCGAGCAAGAAACTTTACTGTTGAGTCGGCCTGGCCACAGTTGGCTTCAAAACTGAGAGGCAGCTTGCCGTATCTGGTGTTCGCCCTGATCTGTGTGGGCGCTGGCCGCCGGGCGGGCGCTACATTCTTCGGTTGATTCCTCACTGTGCTGGATGTTACCGACTGGCCTGGCAGGCGAAATGCGTGCTGGAAGCAAACCAGCAAAAGGAAGCCACACGCTGCTGCCTTCAAGACGGGCAATGCTTCAACCAGACGAACCTGTATGCAAGCTTTTTGATTCATAGGTAGCTCTTTAGCTCTCAATGCAGACCTCACTGTTGGAGAGAAGCAAAACCTTATCCGCTTTTTCATTAAAAAAAGTGCAAGCAGAGTGGCGACAACGCTATCACGCCGGTCTTGTTGCCTCAAGGCACAATGGGCCTTCTGGTTTGGATAGGAGCCACCGATCAGCTTTGTGTTTAATTTGGTCCGATCAGGGAAGAGACAATCCGTCGCCAGTGGGCAAATTGGCTGCGCACGTATTGCAAAGTCTCATCACGGGCGTTGGAGTCTCGAGGTGTGCGCAGGAGGATGCGCCAGCCGCGCTTGGCCTGGCGCAGGCTTTGGCGCACCAGGTCTCGCAGACACCTGCGCATTGTCCAAACTTCCACGAGAATCCGCTGAACGGGCAAAGTCTTGTATGCGGCAAATCGCTTGTGGCCATCAGCGATAATCAGCTGTTTGCCCAGCGCAACGACGGCAATGGGAGGAAATCGCTGCCCCCTTTCCATGGCCTTTCTGTATTCGTCAACGCGTTCGGGGGCGTGAGTTACTTGCAGAAGATCCACTACTTGGCCGAGGGGCACCATCCGCGTAGGTGAGGTAGCCCGCACCGGATCAAAGCAGCGGCGTTCCAGGGATTCTGAGGTGGTGTTTTCGTAAGGGCTTTGTGACGGGATCATAGAGAACCGGGCCTCGGGGAATTAGAGCATCCGGTGGAAACCAGTTTCAAGCAGAAACGATGAATCTCGAAGATTCGCCATACGTGCAGCCTGTCTCCACTGGCAGGCCGCAGGCGTGCACCATAGATTGGACATTTGCAGAGGCTTGTAAGAACTCAGCAAGGCAATCTCATAGGAAGCAACCCAGGCCACTTTCAGCAGCCTAAGCACCGCGAAGCGGCGCTATTGGAGAGACGCCCCGTGGGGCGTCTCCTGCACCATGAAAGATTGTGCGGGAGACGGCCCACCGGCCGTCTCTTCAAAATGTCCAAACCCGAGAGGCCGCTTTCAGCGGCCTTTCCCAAAGGGTTCTTAGCCCCGGCCTTTCGAGGCCGGGGATCTGGCGCCATCGAAAATTTATCCAAAGGCCGGTTCACCGGCCTTCCAAGCAACCGGCTTTAGCCACCGAATAATAGGCGGTCAGTTATGCCGGGCGCAAACGCCGGCTGGCCTTCCAAAAAAGACCGTTGAAACGGCCTCGACGCTGATAGTTGCGCTCGCGCTTTGCACCCCCGGCCTGGAAAGGCCGGGGCTGAAACCCTCCGGGAAAGGCCGCTGAAAGCGGCCTTGAGAACGGCCCCCGCTGCCAAAGGGCTGTCCCTCCGGGACAGCTTTTGTCCGCGAAGCGGACGAGCCCCGGGCCCGGCCCGCTTAGCGGGACGGGCTTCCAACTATTTAAAGAATCTCCCATTCCCAGGGCTACGCTGCGCTTCGCCCTGGGCCACACTCTGACCGCTCGCCTGCGGCGGACAAAGGCCGCTGGAAGCGGCCTAGGCTTTCCTGACGGCTAAACTCCGGGTAGAGACGCGCTACACACGACGTGTTTGATTGCGGCTCTGCTGCGCTAGGTCTTGATGGTTAATTTCTTCGCAGCTCGAGCACGCTTGAGTTTGAAGCTCATGTCCGTTAGAGTCTATATTCCAATCACGTAAATTTCTTCGATGGCACCTGGCCACAGCACCGACATTGAATCTGAAGTATTCAAACTACCCGTGGTGCGTGTTCTCCGCTGCGGCGGTGGAGCCTTTGCGGCGTTGCGTCTCGTCAAATGTAGGGGTGGTGTGGCTTTACTGAAAGATTTCAGCCGCAGCAGCGCGCTTTTTCGGAAGACTTTTGGCGCATATATGATCTACCGAGAGCTTGCAGCGTATCGTAGACTGAACGGAGTCTCCGGGGTGCCCCGCTTAATTGGGAGCACCGGCCGCAATGGTCTGTTGCTGGAGTACGTCGAAGGTTTAAATTGCGAAACGCTGTCAGGTTACCATTTTCCTCAAGATTTCTTTGATCGATTGCTGAGCATCCTCAGGGCGATACGCTCACGCGGAGTGCTGCACGGAGACATCCGCCGAAATGTTCTGATCAACCCGTCGGGCGCGCCTGTGCTTGTCGACTTCGGTTCATCATTTGTCGTTCCTCGCTGGTTGTACCCGATCCGCAGTTTGATTTTGCATGTGGGTGGGAAGTACCAAGAGCGGTCGGTAGCCAAGCTGAAGCGCAGAGTGGCTCCTGGACTGTTAACGGCGGAAGAACGATCATTGCTGGCGCAACGGATGCCGTTTGAATTTTTTGTCAAGCCTTTGGAACGGTTGATTCGAAGTGGTACCGGTTGTGTAATCCGTTTGTCGCAACGACAATCTCTTCAGGAAGCAGGAGGCAGGAGGCGGAAGTAGAAGGCGGAAGGCAGGAAGCAGGAGGCAGGAAGCAGAAGGCGGAAGGCGGAAGGCGGAAGGCAGGAAGCAGGAGGCAGGAAACAGGAAGCAGGAGGCAGAAGGCGGAAGGCGGAAGGCGGAAGGCAGGAGGCAGGAAGCAGGAAGCAGGAGGCAGGAGGCGGAAGGCAGGAAGCAGGAGGCAGGAGGCGGAAGGCAGGGGAGACCGTTAGTTGAGATGGTTTCAACAAATCGAAAAATCTGAAACTTGAGACCCGAAACCCGAAACCCGAAACCCGAGACCCGAAACCCGAGACCCGAAACCCGAGACCTGTGACCCGAAACTCGAGACCCGAAACGCGAGACCTGTAACCCGAAACCCGAAACCCATAACCCATAACCCAAAACCCAAGACCCGAGACCGGACACCCGAAACCCAAAACCCAAGACCGGGAACTCTTATGCAGATCACTAACTTTTTGAAGATCTGGCTTTTGATGGCCGGAGCTTATCTTGGCGGCCGCACTTGTATTAAATATTTTGCCGGCGGCAGCGCCCGGTTCGATGTCGAAACTCTGGTTCTCGTCGCCGTGGTGCCACTTTTTCAGTCGGTCGTATTTTTCTTGTGGATGTATTTCAAAAGCCGCCGCGGTAGCGCTTCTCGATAGATGAAGGCGAGTCATTCCTTGCAGCCACTGAGCCGTCCGGCAAGAATCTTCATTAGCACAGGAGAAGTTTCTGGTGACATTGTGGGAGCGTCCCTGAGTGCGGTGATCCTGCGTCACTGCGGTGATGCGAGAATCTACGGCTTTGGCGGCCAGAGGATGGCGGAGGCCGGAGTGCGCATCCATTTCCTCACAAGCCATCTGGGTGTTGTCGGTCTGACCGAGCCCCTTGCTCTGATCCCGCAATTTGTCAGAGCGTTCCTTAGCGTTCGCAGAGATATTGTCCGGGAGAAGCCGGACGTTGCGGTTCTCGTGGGGCAGGATGTCGCCAACATTCTGCTGTCACGGTGGCTGCGGTGGAAGAAAGTGCGGACCGTTTGTTACTGGCCTCCACAGGTCTGGTTGTGGAAAAGGCTGGCAAGACCAATTGCTCGCAGCTACGACTTCATTTTAACGTCCTATCCGGAAGAACAGGCCGTATACCAGCGCGCTGGGGGAAATGCCAGTTTCGTCGGGCATCATCTGCGCGATGTTTTGAAGCCGGTTACCAACGGCTTAAGAGCTTCCGCGCGCGCAAAGTTCGGACTGCCGCCCGGCGGCACAGTGATTGGTTTACTGCCGGGAAGCCGTGATCAGGAGATCCGCTGGTTGGTGCCCGCTCTACTCGACGGTGCGCTGAAACTTATCGAGAAGGACCCTTCGCTGCGGTTTGTGGTGCCCGTCGCAGACAGACGCTATCTAGCCTCACTGGAGCAGGAAGTTTGGAGACGGGGTCTTGCCGGACATATTGTCTTTAGTAATGACAGCCACGAGGCGATGCGAGCATGCGATATTGCCATTGTGGCCTCGGGCACGGCAACTCTGGAGGCGGCTCTCCTGGGCCTACCAATGATAATTTTGTACCGCGTGTCCTTTCTGACGCTGCTCGGAGTAAAGTTGCTGCTAGCCTGTCGGATCATACCGGCCCAGATAATCGGCCTTCCCAATTTGCTGGCCGGCAAAATAATCGTTCCCGAACTCCATCAGCGTAGGGCATCGGCAGAGGTTGTGGCTTGCGAGGCGTGGTCTCTTCTTAGCGACAGCAGGCGGCAGACGGAAATGAAGGAAGAGCTGAGACGGATCAGCGCCACGCTGGGGGAAAACAGCATGGAAAAAGTCGCGCGCTTCGTTCTGGCGCGGATCGAGCGCAGCGAGTCTCAGCCCGCCGCAAGCGGGCGTCAGAGTGTGGACACTTTGCAGACCGTCAATTGCGCATCTAGGGGGCGCGCCGGGGGCGCGCTTGTCCGCGAAGCGGACCAATAACAGTAGCCGGGGGTGCCCAGGCGCGGAGCGCCAGGCACCCCCGGTCAGCGATTCCACACACCGAATGGGACCGCGCAAGCGGTCCCATTTTTTTCCTTCATTTTCCTTCATTTTTGCTCCGTCAATTCCGTATGACGAGCGTTATCTTTGGGACTGAGGCATCCATGACTGCCCAACCTGATGGGACCGCTTGCGCGGTCCCTGGAGTTTCTACATTTTCTAGGTCCTTGAAAGCCGACCAGCCCGGCCGCTTTTTGGCTGGGCCGGTTTGAGTAGCATGATCGGCCGTCCCAGGTTCCGTCCCAAACGCTAGTCCGCTACACGAACTTTGAGAATGTAGCGCCCACCTAGGGCTTACGCCCTGGGCTCAGCGCGCCTCCGGCGCGCTAGGCCGCGATATGTCGCCACCCCGAAATGTGGATTTTTTACGAGCAGCCATCTCGCGAGAGCGCCAACACCGCGTTCGAACCGCCAAAGGCGAACGCATGCACCAGCGCGAAATCCGCCGCGCAATTCCGGCAGGAATTCGGCACATAGTCCAGATCACATTCCGGATCTGATTCTTCCAGGTTCATGGTGGGAGGAAGGATTCCATCTCTCATGGCCAACAAGGTTGCTACCACAGCAAGCGCGCCACTGGCGCCTAGCGTGTGACCAATCATCGATTTGATGCCGGACACAGGAATGCGATATGCCTGCTGTCCGAAGCAACGCTTGATTGCCAGCGTCTCTTTTTTGTCTCCTTCGAGCGTTCCGGTCGCATGGGCGCTTATATATTCCGGAATGCGATCCGGCTGGCCCGCCTCTTCCAGAGCTTTCTGGATACACTCAGCCTGGCTTTCCTCAGAAGGTTGAATCATGTTATAGGCGTCGCAATTGGAACCGTACCCCACGAGCTCTCCGTAAACCGGCGCTCCCCGAGCCACCGCCGCATCGCGTTCTTCCAGGATCAACGCTGCGGCCCCCTCCCCCAGCACCAGGCCGGCGCGATTCTTGCTGAATGGCCGGCATGCCCGCTCCGGAGTGTCATTATCATTGGCTAAAGCTCGCATGCGGTCCCATGCCTGCAGGTGACCGGGAGATACCGGGCACTCCGTTCCTCCAGCCAGGCAAGTCTGAAGCACTCCGCTCGAAATCATCCGAAATGCCCAACCGATCGCGTGACTGGAGGAAGAACAGGCGGTGCTCACCGTCAAATTCGGTCCGCGTGCGCCAAGCTCAATACCCAGGAGTGAAGACGTAGCACTGAGCATAGTGCGCGGGATGGTGTAGGGCATGACGCTGCGCTTTCCCCTGATGTAGAAGTTTTGAAATTGCTGATCGAGGGAGACAATGCCTCCCACTGCGCTCCCGATTATGATGGCCGCATCCTGCGGCAGGCGGGCCAGTCGTGAATCTCGAATGGCCTCGCGGGCGGACAGCAGGGCAAAATGGGCCGACAGGTCCCAAAATCGCGGATCGCTGGTGGGCGATGCCTCGGGAAGCAAGGTGCGTTGCACGGTGGCGGCGATTTGGGTGCGAAAATCGCTGGAGTCAAAATGCACGATGGGGCCGATGCTGCAGCGGCCGGCTTTCAAGTTCTCCCAGAAAGGATCCTTTCCGATACCGGCAGGAGCGACGACGCCCAACCCCGTCACGACAACACGTTTTGTCACTCTTCCTTCTCTGCCAACCGCTTCTCAAGATAATGCAGAATATCGCCTAATGTTTTCAATCCTCGTACATCGTGGTCGGGAACAGAAATGTTGAACTCCGACTCTATCTCGGTCAGAAAATTCAAAACAGTGAGAGAATCGGCATTGAACTCTTCTTTCAGATCCATGCCTTCGTCGATCACTTCGGATTTTACACGCAGGTTTTCCGCCAGCATATCGCGTACTTTCTGCCGCCATGAGACATTTCGCCGCTCAACGGCCGTTTCTGTTCTCGACCGGCTCTGTTCCAGGCGCTCGACGCGATGCACCAGCTCCGGCAACTGCGGCAACAATCGGGAAATCTCATTTTCCAGACGAATAGGGAGCGCTGGAACACCCCCCACGATCTCGCCCGGCTCGAGCGACTGGCGTACCGCCGACTTCCCAATCACAATCGCTCCGTCCCCAATGCGCAAGTGGTCGGACACGCCCGACTGTCCGGCCAGAGTGACACCGCTGCCAACGACCGTACTCCCTCCCACGCCTGACTGCGCCACCAGATAACACTTGCTCCCGATACTGCAGTTATGCCCTATCTGGACCAGGTTGTCGACTTTGGTTTCGTCTCCAACGTAAGTGGCGCCCAGAATCGCGCGATCGACCGTGGTGTTCGCGCCCAGCTCAACGCCGTCGCCCAGCACGGCCCGCCCCAGATGCGGAATGCGGTAACGTGTCGCGCCCTCATCATGATAACCAAAGCCCTCGGCTCCTAAAACAACACCGGGTTTTAAAACGCATCGCTTCCCTACCTGGCAGTCGTGCTCGACCACAACGTTTGGATGCAGCACCGAGCCGGCCCCGATTTTCACTCCGCTTCCCAAAAAACAAAGCGGATGAATCACGGCACTTTGCTCGATCACCACTCTGTCTCCGAGCACGCATCCGGCCATGATGGTAGCGGAAGAATCGATCCGGCACTCGCTTCCCACGATCACTGTGGGATGAATTCCGGGGGCATGGACATTCCGCGGCTGAAAAAGCTGCAGCAGTTTTATGAAGGCGATGCGGGGGCTGGCGGTCGCTATAAACGGGCGGGAACGGTTCAATGAAAAACGCTTGTCAATGAGAAAAGCTCCGGCCCGGCTGTTGCTGGCACCTTCGAGATACTTCTGCTTTTCGATGTAAACGATGTCTGACGGTCCCGCTTCGTCTGGAAGCGCGATCCCTCTAATTTCCAGATCGCCACAACCAACGAATTCACCACCCAGGTAGTCCGCGATTTCGCTAAGTCTCAAGATGTCTGTCCGTCAAATGGAATGAACTTTCCACGATATCACCGCAGGAGGAAAATTTCACTGGTCTGCGGTGAATGTTAATACTATCAGTTGTTAAAAACGTTGAATTTTGTTCGTCGTTTTTTGCAAACGGCGAAAATAGGGTTTTGAGGCCATTCGGCACCGAATAGTGCTGAAAGCCGCTTGCACGGCTGAACTAACTTGCAATTCCACAGGTTGGTTTTTGCCGTTGTGTCCTTTGTGTCCTTGGTGGTCAAAAAGCAGTTTAACCACAAAGGACACCAAGGACACGGCGGGCGTCGGCTATGTGAGATTCGTGATCGGGGACGAAGACAGCTTAATGTCCCAACCAAGTTATTGGTACGCAGTTCGCCATGAATAATCAGCATCACGGGCGCGTCGCCACGATACGGCGCGAACCGAGACGGGCAACTTCGTAGAGGGGCACTGTTGAGAATGTTTGAAGCTCACGAAGGCAGCGCTCATCTTTGACGATCAGAACCACACGGCGCTGGTCGGCAAGGAGGGCGCGGAGCGAATCAATATTCTCCTGCAGCGCGCGCCCGGAGGCTTCGGCGGCTGGCACCCGATGACCAAACTCAGTGTAGGAGGCGTTCCAGAGGACCACCTGCCGATCCAAATAAAAAGGAACCGTACGGTAGTAGACCGTGTAAAGAACAACTAGGTCGTCAGGTTTAAGAACCGGGAGTGCCGCCCGTGCCAGAGGCCGCTCTGAAAAAGCCGCCTCGGCGCGGGCGGCCGCAAACGGCAGGCAGACTGCCACCATTCCCAGGACGCAGGCCAGTGTGGTTATCCCAACACCCGCTGTCCGGCGAGAGGAAACGTAATATGCTGCCAGAGCGCCAACCGCAATGACAAAGCAGCCGGCAGACAGCAGCGGCTGCAACGCGAGTAAGGCTTGAAGGACCATTCTGCGTGTCTCTTCGATGTAAGGTTGGTTGTCAAAGACCAGAGCGAAGATTTTGTCTTTAGGTAAAAAAACTACTCCCAGGAATGCCAGTCCGAGGGCACCGGCCAAAACAGCGGCCATGACGCAAACTCGGCAGAACTCGCGCGCATTGTTCCTCTCTGTCGAATCATCCGCTCTGCCCGAACTTGCAAAAGCGTCCGCTGTCAAAAGCGCAAGCGGCGGGAAGAGCGGGAGAATGTAATATCCGAGCTTCGATTGGGCGAAGGAAAGCAGCAGGAATGGACCCACCACCGCTGCGACAAAGAAAAGCCGTGCGCGGCTGGGTTGTTCGCCGACCCGAAGACCCTGCCGGAAGACCTTTTTCGCGACAAGTCCCAGAGCCAGTGCCCAGGGGAAAAAAGTTCCAGCCAGAACCGGAAAGTAATACCACCAGGGACCCTGCCTCTGGAAATTTCCCCCAGTAACAAAGCGCTCGAGGTTTTCCTCGATGAAGAAGGCCCGCGCGAAGCCTGGGTTCTTAAGGGCCATCATAATGAACCAGGGCGATGCGATCACGAAATACAGCGCAATAGCATCGAGCCGCACTAGGCCGCGAAGGCCGTGTTTGTCTCGGGCAACCAGAAGATAACACCCAGCCGTAATCACGGGGATGGCAACACCGATAGGACCTTTGGTCATCGTTGCCAGCGCAAGAAGAGCCCAGAAAGCCAATACCGGCAGCCGGCGCGATGATTGTCCGGGGGCCCGGTCAATCAATGCATAGAAGAGCGCCGCCAGTGCGCCTGTCAGGAGAGCGAGCAGCAGCACGTCCACGAAGCAAAAATGAGCGAGGACCATCACCAGCGGTGATGTGGCCATAATCAATCCGGCGGCGCGGCCCGTTCGAGGGCCAAATGCCGACTTTCCCATCACGATCACCAACGCCACCGCGGAGAGCGCGGCCAGGAGCGCAGGAAGCCGACCGGCCCACTCCACTACTCCGAAAACCTTCATCGAGGCGGCGGCAATCCAAAAGAAAAGAGGAGGCTTTTCGTAATACGGGATTCCGTTGAGTCGGGGCGTAAGCCAATCGCCGCCGGGTCGCGACATGGCTGCCGCTATGTCCACGTAGCGGCCTTCGTCAGGCTCGTGAAGGGGTAGCGTCCAGATTCCCGCCGAGAAGATCAAAAAGGAAAAGATCAGGACGCCGGCAGCTCTGATGTTGACCATAGCACGCTTGGCCCAAATGATAAGCAATTCGTTCACAGATAAGCAACGATCCCATTGGAGGATACTGCTGGCGTGGGTTACGATTTGCAGCATGACCCCGCATTCATCCGCGCTCACTGGCGGCGAGCGGCGCGTGGCTCTCAGGATCGATGTCGACACTCTGCGCGGCGCTCGTGATGGAGTTCCGGCCATGCTTGAGGACTTGAGAACGGCAGGCGTCCGCGCCAGTTTCTACTTCAGTCTCGGGCCGGACCGCTCAGGAAGGGCGATTTTGCGGGCCTTCACAAAACGCGGCTTTGTACGCAAGATGGTCCGCACCAACGCCCTAAAGATGTATGGGTTTCGAACGGCTCTTTACGGCACGCTTTGGGCGGCTCCCAATATCTCGGATCGCTGTTCAGCGACCCTGCGCGCTTGTGAAGAAGCAGGGCATGAGGTCGGCTTGCATGCCTGGGACCATGTGCAGTGGCAGGACGGGCTTCATAAGCTGAGCCGCCAAGCTGTCCGGGAATTGCTGTCGCGCGGAATTTCGGCCTTTGAAGGAATCTTCCGACGGCCACCGCGTGCCTTCGCGGCGCCAGGCTGGTTATGCACGGAAGACGGCTGGGAAATCCTTGAGACTTTGTCTTTTGATTACGTCTCAGTCTCCCGGGGATCGGTCAGACCGTTTTTCCCCATCATCCGCGGCCGCGCCCTGAGTATCCTTGAAGTGCCCACCACGCTGCCCACCTTTGATGAAGAGATTGGCATTGATGGCATCACTGCCGGCAACTATGTCGAGCGGCTCATGCAACGCTATCGCCAGGGGGAAGTGGAAGTTTTAACAGTGCATGCGGAAACGGAAGGAATCGCTTATCGGAATTTGTTTCTTGAGCTTCTTGCGCGGCAGAAACGAGAGGGGATTAGCGTAGTCACAGTGGGGGAATTAGCCGCCGCGGCTAGAGACGGCGCTCCGCCGCGCGCTGTAGCTCTTGGCAGTATCCCCGGGCGCGCAGGCAGAGTCGTAGTGCCGGGCTTACTCAGGGATAAAGAACTGTAGCCGAGGCCGTGAGGGCGTGTTGCCAAAATTCGTTGCCATCTGTAGGGGCGGCTCGCGAGCCGCCCGTCTTACAACCAAATCGGCAGGCTCCGGACAGGCGGTTCACGAACCGCCCCTACGTTTCCTCTTATATCGGCACCGCTTCCTCAATTCGAAACCAACGGTCCCCGGTGGCGATGAAAAGCTTTTCGTTTGAACGGCGCACGGTACCGGGAGCCGCCCTGCTTCCATTGACAGATTCAATCGGGTCGGCCGGCTCACCTGAGTGAATCGAGAGCCTGCATCCTTCGACGTCGCCAAAAGCGCCCGGCCACGGGGGCGCAACAGCTCGCACCAGCCGGTCGATTCGGTCCGCGGGCCAGCTCCAGTCGATTCTTCCATCTTCTGGGCGACGCGCTCCAAAATAGGTCGCTCTTTCCTCCTCCTGGGGAAAGCGTGGCGCCCGCCCTTCGGCCAGGAGAGGCAACGTCTGGGACATAAGAATCAACGCCTCGTTTTCAATCTTGCGGTAGAGGCTCAGCGCCGTCTCACGGGCCGTGATCTCGACGCGCCGCTGCGCCACGATGTTGCCTGCGTCGGCTCGTTCCACCATGTGATGCAGGCTCACACCAGTGTAAGTTTCGCCGTGAATTAAAACCCAGTTGATCGGACAGCGGCCGCGGTAGGCTGGAAGCAGTGAAGGATGAAGATTCAACGCCGCGATTTTCGCTGCCGCGAGGACGTCGCTCGACAACAGCTTGCGATAGAAGATGCTGAGGATCAAGTCAGGCTCCAGATGTCGGGCATAGGACGCCATGCGTCCGGCGAGTTCGTCCTCGTACGCAAGCGGAAGACAAAATGTTCTCGCCGCGTCCGCCGGAGTGCGATACCAGCGGTCCTCCGCCGGATCGTCGCGATGGCTCACCACTGCGGCTACTTCGTCTCCCCGCTGCACGAGAAGTTGTAGCGTGCTGAATCCGATCTGGCTATAACCAAAAAACAGAATCCTCATCGAAGTTAATCTTCTCTTTGATTTCGACCGGCGCTTGGCGGCGGCGGAATGGGGCAGTCATAGAACCTGCAACCAGATCAGCCTGCAGCTTGAGAAGTCTTCCCAATGTGTACTTGGACTCACCGGCCCGCCGTGGATCGTGCCCGACCGGAATTTCGGCCATCCTCTTAGAAAATCTGCAGGCGAGAGCCGGAATGAACAAGGGCCCGTTTTTACACTGGAGCATGCTGTCAACGACGGAGCGCGAATAGGCGCGCAGCATGCAGCCCCAGTCGTGAAACTGTGCTCCCACAATATGGCGAGCAAAACGGTTCATTTGCCGGGAAGCCCAGCGCCTGAACAGGCCGTCTTTGCGTTCGGTGCGCCATCCGGCGACAACGTCGAACCCTTCGCTGATCTTGGACAGCAGCTTGGGAATATCCTCGGGATGATTTTGCAGATCCGCGTCCATCGTCACAACGGTCCTGCCGCGGGCAAAGTCGAATCCAGCAAACACGGCGGCGTGCTGTCCGCAATTACGGTCCAGCGAGAGCGCCCGAATGTCACTGGCGCTTGCAGCCAGGTCGCGCAAGATGTCCAGAGAGTGGTCGGAGCTTCCATCATCGACGAAGATCACCTCGGCGCCGCCCTGGATTTGATGAACCACCGGCAAAAGGCGGTCTAAAAGCGGAGAGAGATTCTTCTCTTCGTTATAGACGGGTATCACGATCGAGACGGCAGGCGTGGGCCTTGAAGCGCAGACTGATGGATTCTGCATTTCCCGCGCCTGCGCGGGCCTGATGTTTTCAGTCATCGCGCAGCGCCTTTCGCACGGCCAGCACAACGTCCTCAACTTCTTGGTCCGTCATGCTCGGATAAAGTGGAAGAGAAACAATGCGCGAGCAGATTTCTTCCGCAGCAGGGTAGTCCCCTCTGGCGTACCCGAAGCGATGGCGGTAATACGCGTGGAGATGCACTGCCTGAAAGTGGACTCCCGTGGCCACTCCAAGCGCCGCCATCTTCTCCATGAAGGGCGCCCGTTGGGGCGGCAGAACCGCGAAAAGATGCCACGCCCGACAGTGGGGATAAGCAGCGCCGCCCTGAAGCGTAAGCTGTTCAAGGTCGGAGAATTTCTCTCTGTAGACGTCGGCAATCTGTTTCCGGCGCCCGTTGAAGCGCTCCAGCTTTGCCAATTGATGAATTCCGAGCGCAGCCTGAATATCGGTCATGTTGTATTTGAAACCAGGGAGCACAACATCGTAGGAAGCGTCTGTCTTCTCCATTCCCGAGTACGCCTTCCATGCGTCTCTTTGAATGCCATGGAATCTGAGAAGCTTGATCTGGCCGGCGAGATCGCCGTCGTCGGTGGTAACCATGCCCCCTTCGCCCGTGGTCATGTTCTTGATCGGATGGAACGAGAAACAGCCAGCTACAGTGCCGTTAGCCGAAGTGGCGCCGATCGGCTGCTCTCTGTAGAATGCGCCCGCCGCATGGGCGGCGTCTTCAATAATCCGGATGTCCTGTCGCCCGGCGTCAAGGAGCACGCTCCGGATCCGGTGCAGGTCGCACGGCAGTCCCGCGAAGTGGACCGGAACCACGACTTTTGTACGCGCGCTGAGCGCCCGCGCGATTGCGGCTGGGTCTATGTTCCAGCTCATGGGATCGATGTCGGCAAAAACCGGCGTTGCGCCGCATGCGATGACCATGTTGGCTGCAGCCGGCCAGGTGAGCGGCGGGAGGATCACTTCGTCTCCCGGACCTGCGCCTATAGCCAGCAGCGTTGTGTGCAAGGCCGCGGTGCAGGACGAAAGCGCGCATGCGTACCCAGCGCGGACACTTTTTGCAAATTCGGTTTCGAATCTTGCCGTCAGGGGACCGGTCGTGATCCAGCCAGAGCGGAGACACCTGACCACTTCGGCGATTTCTTCATCGCCGATGTCCGGTCGCGAAAAGGGGAGCATGAGAATTCCTGGAGTCAAAGATGTTAAATTGAATCATCTTGCGCAGGGCGGCTCAATAGAAAATTGATGAATCTGTACGGGCGACCCTGTGTGGTCGCCCGCTGCAGAATGCAGTGAATTTTCCTTGGCTCCGTTCCCAAGTGCATCCGAGGACTACGCCATTTGTTTGGCTAACCCGTCAGCGTTGCAGCGGGCGGCCACATAGGGCCGCCCGTACGATCCAATTAATTTTTCACACGCCCTGACGGTTGCGGTTCTGATTTTTTTTCACGTTCTAAACCCTTGTGGTAAATATTTGTGAATAATCATCAGATGGGTCCGCTAAAAAATCGACGATCGGAATTTAGAGATCTGCTGGAATACTTGTCGGCGCGCGTTCTTTACGCCGGATTCACAGCACTCCCGCCCACGGCTGCGGCGGTTTTTGCGCGCAATGTGGCCGCTTCTCTATTGCGCTGGAGTCTGATTGAACGGCGCAGGCTGGGACGAGAAAATCTAGCGCTCGCTCTAGCCAGCAGCTACACCGAACAGGAGAGAGAAAAAATTCTTCGCGGAGTTTTTGAGCACATCGCCTTAACGGCGACGGAGTTTTTCCTCTTTCCTCCCCGGCCGGATCGAAGGGAGTGTCCCATCGCGGTCAGTGGAGAAAGCGAACGGAACCTGGCCGGCTTGCGGAAACGCGGCGGAGGAGTCATATTCGTTACCGGCCATCTGGGCAACTGGGAGGTCCTGGGTGCGACAGCAGGCGCCTCGTTCGGTTTCCCAATCCAATCGATCGCACGTCGATTGGATAACCGGCATCTTGACCGTTGGGTTGAGCGTCGTCGTAAGGCGTTCGGCCAGACGGTTGTCACCAAGGAAGGGTCGGTTGGCGAGCTAATCCGAACAATCCGGCGCGGCGGCAACGTGGCCTATCTGGTCGATCAGGATGCTCATCGAGAGGGAGTTTTTGTGGACTTCTTCGGCATTCCGGCCTCCAGCACCCGCGCCCCGGCATTGCTGTCGATTCGCACCGGCGCTCCCATCGTGCCGGTGTGCGCCGTCCGCGAACGTCCATTCTGCTTCACGCTTCACTTATCGGAGACGATCTATCCCCGGACAAACACTCCCATTTCCGAAGAAATTCCACGCATCACGCAACAATATACAAGCGCGCTGGAGAACTGGATTCGACGTTATCCGGATCAGTGGTTGTGGCTCCATCGTCGCTGGAAGACGCGCCCGACGTGATTTATTATCATTCAGTCGGCAAAGAACAATGGCCGCAACTCGGTCTCCGGCACAAATCGCGTCGCCTGGCGAAAGATCGCATGCAGGGTGCCGGTGCTGAGGTTCTTGTGTAAAGGTATGGTGAGTGTTTGAACCCCGCCACCCGGCAGAACTCGCCGCAGCTTCGCGTGGCTGCCGCGTGTGGCTACCACCTGGAAGCCGAAAGATCCCAAGGCGCGGAGCACTTCGCGCGATGTCAGCCGCCTAAGCCGCGGAGACATCCATTGGAAGCGGGAGCTCGTAGGTAACGACCAGGTCCATTGGTTCGGAAAGACCAAGGGTTTCCAGGTTTTCTCCTTGCAGGTGAAGGGCAATTGCCTCCTGAAGATTGGAGATCAGTTCATCGATCGTCCTCCCCTGTGTTACCACTGCTACCTCAAGGCACTCAGCGACGTATGCTTCTTCATCTCGGTGAACCACAGCATGGATCGAGGCTCGAAGAGTTGCTCTGCGCCGGCGCCCATATTGAACTGGCGACTCTGCGATACGGTTCTGGCGCAATCTTTCCCTGTTGCGCCCGCGGTTGTTCGGTTCTGCGCCCACAACAGGACGTTCCTTGCGGTAGGCTGGCAAGATCTCGTAGAGTCCTCGCCCGACCCTCCGAAAATAATTCCACTTATGTGGATGATTTACGGGCGCGTTAACGCAACAACGGCTTACGATGTGGGTCCGCACGGAATGCTCGTTCAGATGGGGAAGGGCGCGAACTATTTCTTCCGGCGTGAACGTCCACACTTTGCGCTCACGGCAGAAGCGTCTGGCGGTCGTCAGTACCTCTTGGTGGATAGGCATCGTCACATCCTCGGCCGAGATCTTATCAACTTGTGAGAATACATTGTCAAGTTGATTTTAACTGAGAAGCAGCCGCGCGCCAGTATATCTGTCAAACTTAGGGAATCGCGGTGGCATCGTCTGCATGCCGATGGTTAACTGGCGTCAAACTAGGCACGTCTCATGCTTGTACTAAATCCCATCTTCGAGCACGGGCGGTCAACGCTCCAACAAACTGTGGCCAGTCGTGCAGTGTGGCGGGATCAGAGTCGGCACCAGTGGGCCAAACCAAAGTGTGAACCTCAGGATCAATCCGAACCTGATTGAAGAGCGACAAGTCACGCAACGGTCTGTATAGCTCCCCCGCCAAAACCGGCTCAAAGTTGATCGTCTGCTCCGTATTGTCATCGAATTGGACACGCATCGTGCAGGGTGCGACGATTTCAAACGACTCAACACGATAGATTGGGTGAATCATTATAGATCCCCACATCCTCTTGATAGTACGCGTGAAAATGTCGTCTGTGGTGTGGCGTCTCTGCCTCCGCATACATGCGAATAATGATACCGAAAAACCGGCTGATTTCTGACATGCACGCATCTTATTGTTCAATGAAACGGCGAGAAACGCACTGCAAATCAACTGCCCGCCCAGGGACCGTGAGCCAGCTAACGATTCGCGCTGAGCCGCGGCGCTTCCGTGACCCTAGCGCCGACGGCTCCAGCGCGGGGTTAGCCGGCGATGGCTCGTTAGACTATCCGCGCAAAAGCGATGATCCATTCACAAACAAGTCTTCTGGCGTCTTCCAACTCGGCGCGAGTGGCAACCCTTTGGCCCCTAGAGTGTTTGCCGCGATGACGGCCTTGCACAAGTGGTTCGACGTTCGCGAGAAGGCCAAGGCGCTGCCAATCGTTCTTGGTGATTTGTAATGCATTCCGTGCAGCCTGCTCTCCACCATAGTGGGCAGACAACCGGTCGCGGACTTCGTAAAGATACACGAACTCGTCGGTCGGATTTGCCACCGAACGCGAATAGCTCTCGAATAATCGTCGCAGGACGGTTGAGCAGGCTAGCTTCGGTGACACCGCGTCTAGCAAGTCAACATCCCGGGCGATCCGTTCAGCTCTCGAGTCGTGAAGAATATTGCCTGCAGCATCTCGCGCAACGACGTCCGCCTGCCCCCCAAGTGCCATCACGCCGGCCACACGAATAAACACATTCTTACGGCCGGCCGAGTGCTGGTAGATTCGTGGACCACTCAGACTCTACGTGCGATGCACCTGAAGCTGACGGACCAGGAGAATGCTCTCGACAAGCATCTTGACCCGTTCCTCAAGATCGGCCGATACAGAGGTTGTTGGGGTCTTCAAAGTCGCAAGCGCTTTCCCGCCATCGAATACGAGTTCGACCTCGGTATCCGAGTGACGGTATGGAACTTCGAAAAGATCCGGTGGATCGTATGTCCACTCAAGTTCCGTTCGATCAGGATTCATGAATGTATCTTTCTCTCCGGCTAACGCCTGCCGCTCAGCCGCGAGCGGCATAGACTTGCCTCTCAAGCATTTTCGCTCGTGCCGCCGCTCGTCGGCTGCAGCGGCTTGTTAGCCGGCGTTTACAACAGCGGTCGAATACTGGCTTCGATCCGTCGAACACCTGCAAGCGCCCACTTTAGCAACGCCAGGGCTGAGACGCCAAGACCAGCGAACTGAAAATCGACCCACCACCCGTTCGACTCGAATTGACGGATCAGGAACAGGCAACTGTGTTCTCGGATCGACTGGCACCCCCATAATTGAAACGCCGGATCCAAATGTCACCCCCGGCCCCCAACTAACTTGCCCGCCGCCTTGACCCGTAACCGTCGTGCGAACCGACTCAGTGCGAGTCTGCTCAACGAGGTCACCGTGCTTATTCTCGTTATTAACTTGATTGAACTGCCCGAGCCACTCATAATCGGGCTGGAAAGGCTGACAGGCTTGCAGAGCGGCGATGACTTTCGGTGCCGCTTGCCGCAAACCGAGAAACCACTCGTCCACCCGTTTATCGAACGTATTCTGGTCAGGCAGAATTGGGAAGTAAAACCGCGCGTTAGCGGATGCGTTCGGACAGTACCGTCCGCGTATGTCTCGCGCGATGTAGTCAAGCACGGAGCGAATGTTCTCGCACGCGTTCTTAATATCAACCCTCAACGCCGGATCGATCGCTTGCACGTGGAGACTGTTCCGGTACTCCTTCTCAATTTGCGCGATCTGTTGTTCGGCCTTGGCTAGCAGCGCGTTGATGCTCTTTTCTCTTCCCATGCGATGCTCGATTTGTCGGCTAACGCGGTTGTTAGCCGGCCTGCTCGTCTGTCTCCGGTTCCTGATCATCTCCTGAGCCCTCATCCAGATTCGGCATTATCGAGAAAAACGACTTTGCCAGCGCGGCGATCTGTTCGAGCGACGCTGCTCGAAACACCTCGGTATGGAGTTGCGCACACGCGTTGGTCACGCAGTCGATTGCCGCGCGCTCCCACACACGCTTGCAGGGCCAGGTGCCGACGTACTGGGCGAAGGGAGCTGAGCAGCGGTGCTTCTGCAGCCGGCCGTCAAGATCCATTGTGAACCCGAGCTTGAAGCGCCCAGGGTCGTGTTCTGGCTCAAGCTGGATGAGGTAGAAGAACCCTACATCATCGGAGTAGAAGGCGGCCGTGGCAGCGGACAGAGAACTGTTGTCAGATGGCCTACCCGCTGACTTCTCGATTTCCGCGCGAATAGCAATCGCCTCCGCCTGACTCACGGTGGCTACGTTCTGATTGCCGCGGCTCGCTTCCCGTCGTTGTGTAGGACGAATGCCGAGACGCGGAAGAATCTTGAAGATCCGCTGCTTTCGAACCTGTAGGTCGTCTGCAAGGTCCACGATGGCGATTCGCTCAGGTTCACACACGCGAGGTACTGCCTCCATCCTGCGCCGCCTAACTCAAAGTCTACTTGCGAAAACCGGCCTTATTATACGGCGAATCGCAGGTATAAATCGGTGGGGCTGGATTTTTGCTCTTTTTGGTCGCAAACTTGGCGTGGGGGCAGTTTTGTTATGCCGGGAAGGAGCAAAGATGAAAAATCACTTTCGCCCCAGGAATCGAATGCGTCCGGTAAAGGCGCGATGCTGCAGGGCGCCATAGGTTAGAAATTCCGGTGAGTCGATGTTGTTGTTGACTACGGTTGCATTTTCCCGATCGGTTATATTGTTGAACCCCGCACGCAACGCCCACTGGGAACCGAGCAATTTAAAGCGCCGCTCTACGTGCACGTTCAGGGAAAAATAATCCGGAAAACGGCGCGAATTAGGGTTTCCTACAATTCTCTGTTCCTGGTTAATCAGGTTGAACGGAAACCCGTCACGCCACTCGGCTGAATATGCCAGATCAAAACCATGAACCAACGGCAGCCAGCCCCAGGAGAGGAAGCGGTTGGGCGCGTCCCACGGGAGGGGGCCCCCTGACTGCGGACCAAAGACCGGATTGCCAATGTTGAAATCAATCACGGCGTTCGAGCGTGCCGACGAGCGCACGTAAGAAGCCAAAAACTCGTGGTTCCCTTTGAACATTCGGCGCGCTGTAAGCTCAAATGAATGGTAGCGATCGCGACGCTCATTGTGCAGCTCAAAGATATTGAGCGGCACGCCGGCTCGATCAATGGCTCTGCTGAAAAAAGCAAAACCATCACGGCCGCGCTTCTGCACAAATTCGGCGCGCAAGAAGACTGAGCCCGGCAATTTGTGCTCCAGGCCCAGGCTCCAGTTTAGGAAGCGCGGAGCTTTCAGATTCTGCTCATCCACCTGAAATGCGGTTTCCAGGCCAGGTCCCACGGGCGTCCGGCCGTCACCGGCATAGGAGCGGTCCAGCCGCTGTCCCGCCAGAGGACGGGTTACGAAGTCAAGATTCGTTGCGTCGTAAAACAGTCCTATTCCCGCGGAAATTTTCGTCTCGCCCGTCCGCGACAGGAGATAGCTGGAGGCAAAACGAGGAGATAGCAACGCACGGCGGACAATCTGGTCCCAATCGAAACGGATACCGAGTTCGGCCAGAAGACGAGTAGACAGATGCCAGCGATCCTGCGCAAATGCGCTCGACTCAAAATTGTTCTTGCTGAAATCACTTTCCCCGGTGAAGTTAATCTGGCGAAGAAGCGTTCCATCTTTACGCAGAACTGAGATCGGCTGCCTGTTGAAGGACTGATGGTAAACGATTCGGTCCATATCGACGCCCAGTTTGAATTCGTGCCGGCCATGCCACTGCAGCTCTGGCAGAAACAGATTGGCGATCCCTTGGAGACGCCGTGTACTGGCGCCGGCCGTCTCAAAAAAATTTCCGGATGTGCCGTCCGGCCGAATCACATAGCGAAGGTCTCCGCGCGGTTTCTTGTCATCGCTGAATTGATTTACGCCCCAGCCGATCTCCAGCAACATGCCGTTTGAAAAGTAACTCTGATCCTTCAGCGTGAACAAATACGCCTTCTGCCGTTGGTCCGTCGTGGTCTCCAGCGGGGTGAAGCGGGACAGCCCGGCATGAGCGGAGTTAAACTGATTGACCAGAAAGCTGGCAGTCAAGAAATTGCTTGAACTGGGATTTATCTGTGCTTTGGTCAGACTATTCATTCTCCAGACGGAACTTTCGTTGGCACCCGCCGGAAGTTCATGGAGAAAGTTCAGATCATACTCGCCGTCGATCCCTTCAAAGAACCAGGCGCGCCCTTTGTGAAGCGGGCCCGACAAGGTGGCCCGTGGAGTCCATTTGTCCACGCTAAAGCCCTGGCTGGTCTGAAACGAGGGGATGAAATTGGTGGCAGAGAAACGATATCGATCATCACCCATTCCTGTCTCCAGACGGACGACACCGCCCGACCCTTTCCCGTACTCGGCCGAATAGCGGCTGGTTTCTACCTGCATCGAGCGCAGCGCGTCGACGCTCAATCGCACGTCAAGCGTTCCCGTCACCGGATGCGTGATGTTGAATCCATCAAGTTGGTCCTGGACCTGATAGGTGGCCGAACCGGCCGGGTGTATCTGGCCATCGCTGTCCTGCAGCACGCCAGGAATAAGTGGAAGGACATTCCGGAAATCGCGCGTCGAAGGGTAGGGGAGATTGATGATCTCCTGGCTGGAAAGTTTCTCACTGGCCGAAGTCTTTGCCGGATCTATGATGGGAGGGGATTCAACGACATCGACCAGTTCTGAAAATTCCTGTATGTGATTGAGGGTCACCTCGACATCGGGCGCGGGCTCGACGCTTGGCATCTCGCTCAGGCGCAGGTCTTTCACTTCGACCGCATAAAATCCCTCTTTCTGCACAAGCAGGTGATAAACGCCGGCACTTAGTTCTCTTATTTCGCACTGGCCGGCATGATTAGTCAGACCCTTGAACTCACCGCCGGTTCCAGCCTTCTCGAGAGTAACTTGCGCGTCCTGAACTGCGACGCTGTTTTCATCGGAGACGGTTACCAGGAGCTTGGATTTTCCCTGCAAAGGACGATCTGTTTGCAGGCCTGGAAGGTCGGCACTGGCTGATATTACACCGACTGCGACACCGGCAGTTTGGATTGAGGAAATGAGCGGGCCCGTCCGGGCTAGTGCGGTAGCTTTGCTTGCTGCAAGTCCCGTACAGAGCAGCAGAGCAAACGCAAAAGGGCGGGGATTGCTGGGACAGGGAAGAAAATGAAGACTGAGCTCCCTACTTTCCGGCATAGCTCAATTCTGCCATTAAAATCTGGGTCTTGCTGCTGTTTTGCATCCCTGCATTCGGCCATTAACGGTAGGCACCCTGAAGGGATGCCATAGCGAGGTTGCGTTGCACCCCTACAGGGTGCCGAGGGTATGGCTGGAAACGGTAACCGGGGGCGCCGCGCAAAAAAAGCGCTCTGCCTCCGGCTACTCTCTGTGACGCCTTCGGCGTCCCGACCAGAATTCGTCGCGGCCTGAGAAGAAATTGATGGTTACTGATACAAGGACACAACGTCGAATCGGCTTGCAGCGCAGACCGGCGTCGGAGCGCGCAAGCTGCGTGCCCCGCCCCAGGAATTATTCCGTGGGCGCTTCCTTCAAGCGGGCGATTTTTTCCAGATGCCGGATGTCGCGCCCTTCCACCATAAAAACAACCATTTCGGCGATGTTGGAAGAATGGTCTCCTACCCGCTCCAGGTACTTTGCGACAAACATCAAATGTGAAGCACAAGAGATGTCGGACGGATTTTTAGTCATCCAGGAGAGGAGATCTCGAAAGAGCTTTTCGTTCAGTATATCCACGTAGTCGTCTGCGTACAAAACCTTCTGAGCCAGGTCCACGTCCTGGTTGACGAAGGCATCCAGTGCATCCTTGAGCATCTTCTGCGCTGCTTCAGCCATCATCGGGTAGTCGGCCAAAAGTTTTACTTCCGGCTCGCGATTCATCTCGACGGCGCGTTCCGCGATGTCAACGGCGAGGTCTCCCACCCGCTCGAGATCCTTGACGATCTTCAGGCTGGTTGCAATAAAGCGGAGATCGCGAGCCACAGGCTGGCGAAGTGCCAGCAATTCGAGACTGGTGTTGTCGATCTCAATTTCCAGCTTATCCACGTGCGGATCGTTGCTGATCACCTGTTCGGCCAGAGCTGTATCGCGTTGCACCAGAGCGCGGACGCTCAAGGAAATGGCCTCTTCCACCATGGAACCCATGCGCAGAATCTGCTGCTTCAAGATGCTGAGTTGTTCGTCGAAGTGTTTACTTAAATGATCTGCCATATTTCCGACTTATTATCCGATTATCCGAATCTTCCGGTAACATAATCCTCAGTCTGCTGCTTCTCCGGTTTGGTGAACAACTTACGAGTGTCGTTGAACTCGATCAGTTCGCCCAGGTAAAAGAATGCCGTATAGTCGGAAACTCGCGCTGCTTGCTGCATGTTGTGGGTGACAATCACAATCGTATAGCGTTCTTTCAGCTCTTCGATCAATTCTTCGATTTTTTGCGTGGCGATCGGGTCCAGCGCTGAAGCCGGTTCATCCATCAGCAGCACCTCAGGCTCCACGGCCAGGGCGCGCGCGATGCACAGACGCTGCTGCTGTCCGCCGGACAGCTTCAGCGCTGACTCTTTTAGCCGGTCTTTGACTTCGTCCCACAGCGCGGCGGCGCGCAAGCTTGTCTCCACCTTGTCTTCCAATTCTGTTTTCGAACGGGTGAGCCTGTTGATCCTGAGGCCATAGGCTACATTATCGAAAACCGACCGCGGGAACGGATTTGATTTCTGAAAGACCATACCCACTCGGCGGCGCAGCAGCACGACGTCGGTCCCGGGAGCATAAATGTCTTGGCCATCAAGCTCCACGCGGCCTTCCAACCGAGTGCCGGGTATGATGTCGTTCATCCGATTCAGCGTGCGCAGCATTGTGGATTTTCCGCACCCCGACGGTCCAATCAGGGCGGTCACTTTATTGGAGAGAAACCGGAGCGAAACCCCGTGCAGGGCGCGTATTCGACCGTAGTAGAAATTCAGGTTCTCGACGGCGATCTTTGCAGGCGAGGACCTTGGGCCGCCCTGTCCGGCGGCATGTCTCGATCCTTCTCTGTCGGTTTCTGGTGAGGGAATTGTTTTCAACGTCAAGTTATTACCTGTTCGTTGCGTTCAATTTCAGCCTCGCGTTCCGTAATCCATCTGATCGTACGGGCGGCCCTATGTGGCCGCCCGCCGCAACAGCTGACGAATTTGCCAAACAAATTGTACAGCTCCCGCGGATGTACTTCGGAATAGGGCCAAGAAAAATCCGCTGGATTCTGCACCGGGCGACCACACAGGGTCGCCCGTACAGATTGAATAATCTTTTCACACGACCTCACCGATGTCGATTCCTGGTGAGTATCTTCACCACGATATTTACCGTCAGTATCATCGCGATCAGCACCAGCGTGGCAGCCCATGCCATGGAATGCCACTCGTCGTATGGCGATGTGGCGTAATAGAAAATCTGGACGGTCAGAGAAGCCATGGGTTGATTGAGGTCGGTGCTCAGGTAGTTCAGACCGAGCGCGGTAAATAACAAAGGAGCGGTTTCTCCGGCGACGCGCGCAATCGCCAGCATCGATCCTGTGGCCACGCCGCTGGCGGCAGTGCGGAGCACCACTCCCAGGCTGACTCGCCATCTTGGCGCGCCCAAAGCAAGCGCGGCCTCACGCAGTTGCGAAGGTACCAGCCGCAGCATCTCCTCGGTGGTGCGCGCCACAATCGGCATCATCATTATTCCCAGAGCAACCCCTCCGGCGAGAGCCGAAAAATGACCCATGGGACGCACCATGACTGTCCACACAAAAACGCCGATAACGATGGAGGGAACACCCGTGAGTGTATCTATAAGGAAGCGCAGCGCGTCGCCGAACTTACCAGAGCCGAACTCGGAAAGATAGATTCCTGCCATCATGCCGACGGGCAATCCCAAAGTCGACGCGATCGCAACCAGCAAAAGAGATCCTACAATGGCGTTGGCAATTCCGCTGCCTGCTTCCCCAACCGGCTTAGGCGTATTCACAAGAAAGCCGAGACTCAGAGAACGTGCCCCATCAGCAATGATGTATCCTAGAATCACCGCCAGTACTCCAATTACAGTGGCGGCGCAGAGACCTGTTACCGCGTCCATCATCCGACTAAATATTTTGCGGCGACGCAAGCTGGCGTCCTGAGTCATAAGTGCGATCACGTGTGCAGTCGAGGCCCTAGACATGCGCTTCCCGGCCATGCCCGCGCGTCACGCTCCAAACCAGAAGGCGCGCCAACGCGTTGATGACGAGGGTAATGAAAAACAGAACCAGCCCCAGTTCCACGAGCGCGCTCAAGTATGTATCGGATGTGGCCTCGGTGAATTCATTGGCGATAGCGGATGCGATTGTGGACGCAGGGTCCAACAGGGAGGGCGAGATATCGTGGCGATTCCCTATCACCATCGTGACGGCCATGGTCTCTCCAATGGCGCGTCCCAGGCCCAGGATAATCGCACCGGTAATTCCCGACCGGGCGTTTTGCAGCACCACACGAGTGGTTTCCCACTTTGTGGCTGCCAGCGCCAGCGCGGCTTCGCGTTGAGTGTCGGGCACTGCGCCCAGCACGTCAGTAGTAACCGCTGTAATGATGGGCACGATCATGACCGAAAGGATAATTCCTGCCGTCAACAGGCCTAGGCCGGTGGGATTGCCCTGAAAGAAGGGGAGAAATCCGAACGCCGCTTGAATGGGAGGATAAACGTGCGCTCGCAGCACAGGTGCTAGAACGAAAATTCCCCACAGGCCATAAACAACCGAAGGTATCGCGGCCAGCAACTGAACCAGGAAGGCTATGGGCTGAGACATCCAGCGAGGCGCTTGCTCTCCCAGAAAGATGGCGACCCCCATGCTGACGGGCACTGCCAGCAGCAGTGCAATAATGGATGAGACGACCGTGCCGTAGATAAAGGGCAGTGCGCCAAAGTCCTCGGCTACCGGGTCCCACACGGTCCGCCAGAGGAAGGCGAATCCGAACTTTCCCATGGCCAGGCGGGAGTTGACTACCATCTCTATCAGCATCAGGGCCAGCAATGCGACGATCGACAAAGCGAAGGCGAGCGTTGCGGACTTGAAAAGCCAGTCGCCAATACGAGGGAACATCGTCCGAGTTTTGATCATTTGCTTACAACGGTGCCGGGAGATGTGGGGACAGAAGATGAAGGGGTCAGGTCTTCGGAATTCAGTTTTTTGCACGAAGCCGACCAGCTAATGGCAAGAACTGAATTCTGAAGACCTGACCCCCCTAGATCTTCTGTCCCCACATCTCCCCACATCTCTCCGCTACTGTCTCAAGGGCTTGCCCTGGTAGGTAATCGATTTGATCTTCTGCTCCGCTTTGGTAACTACGGCGGCAGGCAGGGGCGCGTATTGCAAATCTCCGGCCATCTGTTCGCCTTCGTGAGTGGCCCACCAGAGAAAGTCCACCAGTGCCCTGCCCTTGGCAGCATCCTGCTGTTCTTTGTAAACCAAAATGTATGTGAATGCAGAAATTGGATAAGCGCTCCGGCCCGGGGCGTTGGTGATCGAGACTCTCAAATCGTCGGGCATCTGGGCGGCTGTGGATGCAGCTGCCTCAGTGATTGAATCAAGTGAAGGCTTGATGAATTCTCCGGAGGAGTTTTGGATGGAAGCATAGGGGAGCTTATTTTGCACTGCGTAGATCAGCTCAACGTAGCCGATCGAGTACGGAGTCTGCTTCACCTGGCCGGTCACACCTTCGTTGCCCTTAGCACCGATTCCCGCAGGCCAATTGACCGAAGTGCCCGTTCCCACCTTCTCTTTCCACTCCGGGCTTACTTTTGACAGATAATCAGTCCACACAAACGTCGTGCCGCTCCCGTCCGAACGGTGCACGACGGTGATATCGTTTACCGGGAAATTTACTCCCGGATTGGAACTTCTGATCGCTTCTTCATTCCATTTCTTGATTCTTCCCAAGAAGATCCCGGCCAACGCTTCCGGGGTAAGTTTCAGTTCGGTTTGAACAACGGCCAGATTGTAAGTGACTACAACGGCTCCAAGAACCGTTGGAATGTGAAGGATCTCGCCGGGAGCTGATTTGAGTTGCTCATCCTTCATCGGCGCATCTGAGCCGCCGAAGTCAACGGTGCGAGCAGAAATCTGCTTTATTCCGGCGCCTGACCCAATCGACTGGTAATCGAATCTGGCATTCGGTGTGATCCTGTTGTATTCGCTGAACCATTTCTGGTAGAGCGGGTTGGGAAAGGTGGCGCCCGCTCCCTGCAGCTTCACCTCGCCACTGGATCTGCCCGTGCTGCTGCAATTTATCAGAGATGCCGCCAGCAGCGTCGCCGCAGACAGTGTTGCCGTCAAGCGCAATACACCAATGCCTATCCTCATTTTTGCCTCCCTGGTAACTATATTGGCCAGATGTCACAAATCTGTTACAAAACGATAACCCACCCCTCTGACGGTAAGAATATGAACAGGCTTTGCCGGATCAGTTTCAATTTTTTCCCGGAGGTGGCGGATGTGAACTTCTATGTTTCCTAGCTCGACGAATACATCCTCTCCCCAAACATTCCGGAGCAGTTCCTCTTTACGCACCACTTCTCCTTGACGGTCAACCAAGTGTCTCAACAGGCGCGCCTCTCTCGGCGACAGGTGCAATTCCTTGCCCGCTTTGTGGAACCGATGACACAAAAAATCCAGAGTTAAATCCGCTGCCTGAAAGACGCCACCGTGGCTGGCCCTGGCCGCCTCGGTTCGCCGCAATAGCGCCTGAACACGCAGGCTTACCTCCTGCGGCGAAAAGGGTTTGCAGATGTAATCCTCCGCGCCCAGTTGAAAGCCTTTCAGCCGGTCCTCCAACTCACGCCTGGCTGTAAGCATGATGACCGGGATGTTGCCCAGAGTCTGGTGGCGCTTGATCAGCTGGCACACTTCCCAGCCGGAGATTCCTGGAAGCATAATGTCAAGGATCACCAGATCGGGCTGCATTTGTTTGGCAAGCAACCATCCTTGTTCTCCGTCCCCGGAAGTGCTCACTTCAAGTCCGGCCTGCCGCAAATGGTGAGCGATCAGGCGCTGAACGTCTGGTTCGTCTTCAACTACCAGGACTCTCTTGCCCACTGAAGTCGACCTCCTGACCAGTCGATTTAAATACTCTGGAGTCACAACTGCGTCACAGTTCTGCAACATCTATGAAACTTGCTGCGCCGTTGCGTTGCGAGCGAGGCGGGAGTAGGGGCGACGGTCGTGCGGCCCCGGGGAGCCTTTTGGGAGCGGAGAGACGGCCTGAGGGCCGTCTCAAGGCCGCTTCCAGCGGCCTTTCCCGGAGGGTCTCAGCCCCGGCCTTTCGAGGCCCGGGTATAAAGCGCCAGCACAACCGTCAGCCTCGAGGCCGTTTCAACGGCCTTTTTCGCTAGGCCAGTCGGCGTTTACGCCGGCGCAACAGACTGCCTAATATTCAATGGCTAAAGCCGGTTGCTTTGGAAGGCCGGTGAACCGGCCTCGGAGAAATTCGGATTGCGCTGAACCCCCGGCCTTACAAGGCCGGGGCTAGTGTCGCGGGGTAATCCCCGCTTCTAATTGGTTAAAGTCC
>DASXTB010000319.1:0-3265 GCA_036505615.1 Acidobacteriota bacterium | reverse complement strand
AGACAGCTTCGATCAGGTGAGGCGGGGTTTGAAAATCAAAAATATTTGGATCGCCCACATTCAGTGGAAGGACTGTGTGTCCCTGGCGAGTGACTTGGTCGGCCACGGCGGCAAGGTCCCGGATGGCGTAGCGGACGTTTTCAAGGCGCATAGCGGCGTTGATTTCGCGAGTCTGGATGGAAGGCATGTAGCGCAATTTTATCAAGAGGCGAGATGGTGGAGAGAAAGCTTTTAACCGCGAAGGGCGCAAAGCCGAGGCAAAGTTCGCAAAAGAGATTGCGGGAAGATCATTGGCGGGGGTCAAACTCTACGTTGACCCGCAATTTGGTCGCAGCGTCAGCGGGGGCGTATTGCCACTTTTTGACAGTGCGGGCGGCAACGTCTGCCAGGATAGGATTTCCGCCGACAACTGAAACGCTCTCCACGTTGCCACGCGGGGTGACCATCACATCGAGACGTACTGTGCCGCCGATGTAGGCCCGCTTCAGGTCCCAGGGATATGGAGGATCGACTTTGTGGATCAGCTTGCGCGGCGGTGCTTTTTCAGTGTTGGTTTGCGCGCAGACCGGACGCACCAGAAGAAGCGCGAACAGTGAGACCCAAATCAGCGTCAAGATGCGAGCAACTCGCAACGCACGCTCTCGCCACAATGGGCGAATTGAGACGGATTTTGGCATTGCTTCCCGGATGAACTGCAGGTTCTATTCCTAAAATGGTCCGGGTGGCAGGTTAGGACGGGTTCCCGTTACCAGGCAAGATTACGGTCGTAATCCTAAGCCTATTGATGCCATTTATTCTGGCCTGTCGATCTGGGCTTTCTGCAAGCGGTCAGAGTAGTCGACGTAGACAGATTTCCATTCAGTGTAGAAATCAATGGCGCCAATGCCGCCTTCACGGTGGCCGTTGCCTGTGGCTTTCACGCCGCCGAACGGGAGGTGTACTTCAGCGCCAATGGTGGGAGCATTGACGTAGGTTATGCCAGCCTGCAGGTCCCGTATGGCGGCGAACGCCTTGTTCACGTCCCGGGTGTACAGCGAGGAGGAGAGGCCGTACTGGATATTGTTAGCGATCTCGATCGCGTGTTCGAGGTTTTCACAGGCAATGATTGAAACTACCGGGCCGAAGATCTCTTCCTGGGCGATGCGCATCTTGGGGTCGACGTCTATGAAGACGGTGGGCTCCATGAAGAAGCCATGTTGATAGTCGCCCTTATCCAGCCGATTGCCGCCGCATTTGAGCTTTGCGCCTTCAGAGCGGCCGATTTCCACATAACCCAGGTCGGTCTGCAACTGACCGGCATTGATGGCGGGACCCATCTCGATGGTTTCGTCCAGGCCGTTGCCGACTCTCAGCGTTTTGGCCCTTTCCACGTAACGCTCGACGAACTCGCTGTAAACACCTTTTTGAACGATGATGCGGCTGGTAGCAGTGCAGCGCTGGCCAGTAGTGCCGAAGCCTCCCCAGAGCCCGCCTTCAATGGCGAGGTCTAGATTCGCGTCGTCGAGCACAATCATCGGGTTCTTGCCTCCAAGTTCGAGCGAACAATGCTTGAAGGTCTTGGCAGCGGTAGTACCCACGGTTCGCCCGACATCGGTAGAGCCGGTGAGTGAAATCGCCCGAATATCGGGATGTTCGGTCATGGGACTGCCTACGGTGCCGCCGAAACCGGTCACGATATTGATTACGCCCCTGGGGACGCCAGCATCGGTCAGCGTGCGCACGAAGTTGAAGGTTGAGAGTGGAGTGTCCTGAGCGGGTTTGATCACACAGGTATTGCCGCAGATGATCGCAGGTAAGAGCTTCCAGGACGGAATAGCCATAGGAAAATTCCACGGCGTGATCAGGCCACAGACTCCAAGAGGCTGCCGCACGGCCATAGCAAACTTATTGGGAAGCTCAGAGGGAGTTGTAGGGCCGAACATACGACGGCCTTCTCCGGCCATGTAGTAGGCGGTGTCGATTGCCTCCTGAACGTCGCCTCGGGTTTCTTTCAGGATCTTTCCCATCTCGCGGGTCATGTCCCGAGAGTATTCCTCTTTGCGCTCGATGAGCATTTCGGCGGCGCGATAGACGATTTCTGCGCGACGAGGAGCGGGTACTAATCGCCATTTGGAGAAAGCGCGCTTAGCGGCATCGACTGCGGCATCGACGTCGGCTTCGGCGGATTTCTGAAAGATGCCGACTACTTCCCGGGTGTCCGCCGGATTGCGATCCTCAAAGGTCTCGCCGGTCGAGGCTTCTACCCACTCACCATCGATGAAGTTCTTGTAAACCCTGGTCCGGGTCGCAGTGCCCACGATGGTGGGAGCAGTAAGAATGTCAGTTGCCATGGAGCCTCCTGAAGGATGCTGCAAGAGATCTATGCTACAGGTGGTGACGAAGGGGCGGCAAGCGATGGGACACAGCGGCATGCTGCCAGCCACGCCAGGTCATTTATGATGGACGATGGTTTGTCCATTTTACTTGAGCTGAATGCTAGTTGGTGCTGAATGCTGGTCTTCCGCAAACCGATTCCGGGTATCGAGCGTCCGCGGATGCCGGCCGATGTTGTCATCGTTGGCGGTGGCCCGGCAGGGATGGGGTGCGCCTTGCGTTTGGCGCAGCTCATCGACGAACATAATCTCAAAAATCCTGACGCCCAACTCAGCAAGGAAAACATTTACGTTCTGGAGAAGTCGCGGGAGATTGGGCAGCACTGTTTGTCCGGGGCGTTGCTAGATCCTCGCTCAATGCGGGAGCTGATTCCTGGATTTGAGAAGGAAGCGCCTTTGGATGCTGAAGTCACGAAGGAAGCAGTCTATTACCTGACGGAGAAGGGCAAGTTTAAATTGCCGATTACGCCCCCGCCGTTGCGAGATCACGGCAATTACTTGATCTCATTAAACCGTTTTGTCAAATGGTTGGGCAGCAAGGTCGAGGAGACCGGAGTTACTGTTTTCACCGGGTTTGCAGGTTCGGAGCTGCTGTTCGATGGCGAGCGTGTGAGCGGAGTCCGCACGGACGATAAAGGCATTGACAAGCTGAACCAGCCGAAGTCGAATTTCGAACCTGGGTACGATCTGCAAGCCAAAGTAGTGATTCTCGCGGAAGGGACGCGGGGTTCGTTGACGAAGCAGCTTATTGCGCGGTTCGCGCTCAACCGCGATCGCAATCCGCAGACTTATGGACAGGGCATTAAGGAACTGTGGGAAGTTCCCGCAGGACGAATCGCACCGGGCCAGGTGATCTACACTATGGGATGGCCGCTGACTTCAAAGGAATATGG
>DASXTB010000318.1:0-17098 GCA_036505615.1 Acidobacteriota bacterium | reverse complement strand
GAACATAAGGAAGTGCTGGCCCAGAAGGTGTGAAAAAATTGATTTCATCCGTACGGGCGACCCTGTGTGGTCGCCCGTTTTCCAGGGAAGGCGCACAGGTTCGGGCGGCCACGCAGAGCCGCCCCTACAATCAAAATCGATTTTTTCACACGTGCTCACCCTAGCGGTACCGATTTTTTTCATTCTCCTGCTGGCAGCCACCTCCTCGGCCTTGGGTGCTCCCCTGCTGAAATCCCTCGATCCGGTGGGAGGGCAGCGAGGCCGGACGTTTATCCTCGGTCTAATCGGTCAGGACCTGCATACCGGCAGCGAATTGATCACTGCGGTTCCCGGCGTGATCTCGAGGCTGGCTCCACCGAAAGACCTAAAGATGCCGGAGAGCGAATTGTTGTTTCTGGTGCAGTTGCCCTCGGACGCGCCTGTCGGCGTTTATCCCATACGCGTGAAAAACGACGACGGCATCTCCAATGTGCTTCTTTTCAGCGTCGGCAATTTTCCGGAGATAAAGAAAGTAAGGAAATCGAGAGAACGATCAGAAGAGGCGGCATTTTCGGAGGGTTTGCCGGGGAAGGCAGGATCTAACAATGCGGGCGTCCGTCAGTCGGACTGGACTCAAAACATCACCCCGCCGGTCGTTGTCAATGGCACGCTGGCGGAAGGGGAGCAAGACGTTTTCCGGTTCAACGCGGCCGCCGGCCAGACTTTGGTGTTTGAAGTGGAAGCGCGCCGCCTTGGTTCGGCAATCGATCCGGCGGTCCACATTCTGGACGCTTCTGGGCGCGAGATCGCATTCAATGATGATGCGCCGCTGCTGGGTGTGGACTGCCGGGTACTGGTGAAATTTCCCCGGTCAGAAGAGTACCGTGTCGTGGTGCACGACACGCGATTCAGCGGCCAAGAACAAAACTTTTATCGTCTCAAAATAGGAAATTTCCTTTTCGCTGAAGGAATTTTTCCACTGGGATGGCAGCGCGGAAAGGAAATCGACGTCATCCTTTTTGGGGGAAATCTTCCCGCACCGGTTATGGTCCATACCTCTCTGAATCTCCCTTCTTCACAAACGCTCACGATGATTCCCCTGCCTGCGAAAAACGGCCAGATGGGCAGCCTTCCCGTGCCGTTTGTAGTTGGAGACGTTCCAGAGCTGATCGCGTCCGGTTCGGAAAAAGCGGGAACAATCTACAATCCGCAATCCGAAATCCGAAATCCGCAATCCGGGATCCACAATCCACAATCGGAAATCCGCAATCCGAAATCCGCAATCCACAATCGTGCTGTCGACTTGCCGCCCGATACCGTCGTCAATGGAAGGATTTCCAGACCGGGCGAGAAACACTTTTACCGCCTGCCGGTCCGGCCAGGAGAGAAGTGGCTTTTTGAGGTTGCGGCTGCCAGTCTCGGAACCAGCCGAATGCAGGCCTGCCTAAACATTTACGACGAGAACCAGAAGCTGCTTTTGACCGCTGTCGATGCTGCCAGCCTCACCGCTAGAGCGAGTTTCAGTTTCTCCAGTCCCGAACGAGGTGTGGATCCAAGGACAATCTTTGAAGTTCCGGAAAAGGTGCACCAACTCGTCCTGACTGTCGAGGATCTGAACCTGGGAGGGGGCCTCGACTATGGTTATCGCCTCCGAGCCAGCCGGCGATGGGAAGATTACACTTTGGAGATCGGCGTTCCTTACGCAAATATTCCCATTTCGGGTACCGCGGTTATCCCGGTGCGCGTGGCTCGCACGGGATATCAAGGTCCAATCAAATTGAACGTACCCAACGCGGGCGACGCGCTGATTGTTGAAGGCGGAAATATACCCGTCAAGGGAAGCGAAGGCTTCCTGACAATTACAACAAAGCCCGGCTTGCAGTCGAATCTTCTGATGAACCTGGAAGTCTGGGGCGAGGCAACGGTGTCCAATCACCAGACCATTCGCCATCGCGCTGTGGGGCCAGGTTTGATCACTTCTATTGCGGGAGAGGCGGGGATATCGCAAAAACCTTTTGTCGCAAAGTGGCTGGGGATGGAACTTCCTGCGGCGATCACCAGCCCGCCGCCGCTCTACTTTCAGCTCTCTGAACGCCACGTCAAAGTGGTACAAGGATTGAATCGCGAATTGAAAGTGAAGCTGTTGAGCGGCTCTCCGGCCGGCTACTCAATCCGCCTGGCTGGCCGGCTGCCCTCTGGAACCGGACTTAAGATAAAACCGGTGACACTTTCTCCGAGCAAAGAGGCGCCAGCGCCTCGTTCCTATGAAACGCCTGTTGAACTTGCCGCTGAGTTCGACACTCCGGTGGCGCGCTTTGACATGGTTCTGGAAGCGAGGGCCGAGCAGGCAGGGCGCGCGGCGACCGTTCTGTCTCCTGCCATTACCGTAGATGTTGTAAAAGCCTATGAGCTAGAGTTGGGCTCGAAACTGATTGAGGTCCAGAGTGGTAGTTTTGCCGCACTTTCGGGAAAAGTAATTCGGGAAGCTCCTTTTCAGGGACAGGTTACACTCCATGCCGAAGACCTCCCCAAGCATGTGGCCGCCAAGCCGATTGAGGTGGGCCCGAATACTTCCGATTTTGTCCTTCAGTTCCAGAGTGACCAGGAAGCGGAGCCCGGCGTATACGACATTCGCGTGATCTCCAGCGGCAAGATGGAAGGCCGGAAAGATAAAGCTGGCTACAGCATCCCGGATGTTAAGATGAGTCTGAAGGTCAGCTCCGGCGCGCCCGCACAAAAACCGGCCTCGAAATGAGCGGTTTTCGTGAAGGGCTAGGCGCTAAACGTGCGAGATTGCCGTAATAAAAGAGGAAGCATGAAAACCGGTCGGGCATCGATGCCGTCTCAAAGCTACCAAACCACGGGGAACACTGGGAACACGAGGACCACAAGGGCTTTCGAAATTGGCGGCAAATTCTTATTAACAAAGGAATCATTAAATTCCCCATGTTCCCAGTGTCCCCCGTGGTTCTTAATTCTGAGACATGCTCCATTCTTCGCCATCACAATGCTTTGTTTGCTGGCCTCGAGTGAAGCCGCTCAGAACGCAGCCGCCCGGCGCGCGCAGCACTCTGCGAAGACTCATGCCGCTGCCCGAAATCGCGATCGCGTGGCGGCACGTCCTGCGACAGCCCAAGCGAAGGGCAAGGTTACGCTCGAAATCCAACCGGCGGAGATCGTGCTTTCCAGTTCGCGTGAAGTGAGGCGCGTGCTGATCACGGCAACGCTGGCCGATGGTGAATCTCGGGATGTCAGCTCGCTGGCGCGCCTAAAGACCGACAGCGATGTTGTAAAGATCGACGACTCCGGTTTCATTTATCCGGTCAGGAATGGCGCGGCCCTAGTTACCGTTTCCGCCAGTGGAGCGACGAGCAGTTTCAACGTCATCGTGCGCGGCCTGGCTGAGAATCAGGCAGTAGGCTTCGTCAAAGATGTCATGCCGATCCTGGGTAAAGCCGGCTGCAACAGCGGTGTCTGTCATGGCGCGGCCAAAGGGAAAAGCGGGTTCAAGCTTTCTCTTCGTGGCTATGATGCGCGCTTCGATTACGCCATGTTGATTAACGATCTTTGGGGGCGAAGATTCAATCGCGCTGACCCGAGCCAGTCGCTCATCCTGCTGAAACCGACCACGCTGGTGGCCCACGGTGGCGGCCTGCGTTTTCCGGTCAACTCGCGTTATTACGGCACCGTCGCAGCGTGGATAGCTCAGGGAGCGCAGTTGAATGATGAAACCACAGGTGTCGTCTCAAAGCTGGAAGTTCTCCCCAAAGAGATTCTGATGAGCAAGCCGGGACTGGCGCAGCAGATGCTGGTAATCGCCCACTACCCGGACGGATCGACGCGCGATGTGACGCTGGAGTCGGTCTTCACCAGCAGCGCGTCTACAGTTGCTGAGGTTTCAGATTCGGGCCTGTTGAAATCGCTTCGCAAGGGGGAAGCGGTCATTCTGGTGCGGTATCAAGGCCAGTTTGTGCCCATCAACGTGACGGTATTGACCGAGAAGCCTGGATTTCAGTGGGTGCAGCTTCCCCAATACAACTACATCGACAAGCTTATCGATGCGAAGCTGAAGCGTCTCAAGATTCTCCCTTCAGGCCTGTGCAGCGACGCGGAATTCATGCGGCGCGTATCGCTGGATCTAACCGGCCTGATCCCGCGGCCTGAAGATGTCCGTGCGTTCCTTGACGATCCCGCTCCAAGCGGGATCAAGAGGAACAGGCTGATTGAAAGACTTATCGCGTCTAATGAATACGTCGACCACTGGTCGCTCAAATGGGCCGATCTGCTGCAGTTGAATCGGAGATTTCTCGGCGAAAAGGGAGTCTGGTCGTTCCGAAACTGGATCCGTCAATCTATGGCGGAAAACAAGCCCTATGATCAGTTTGTGCGCGAGATCATTGTCGCCAGCGGGAGCACTTACACCAATCCGCCAGCTAACTTTTATCGCGTAACGCGCGAGCCGAAAGTGGCAATGGAGACGGCTTCGCAGCTCTTTCTGGGCGTTCGCATGATGTGTGCTCAGTGTCATGACCATCCTTTCGAACCGTGGACCCAGAAGAACTATTACGAGATGACGGCGTTCTTTGGAGGAATTGCGACCAAAGAAGGGGCCAACGCCGGAGAGCAGGTTGTCTACGAAAAGCGCCAGGACTACGAAGTGAAGCATCCGAAGTACGGCTATGTCGTGCATGCAAATTTTCCCTTCGCTGCGCCCGCGCATGCGAGCCAGGAAAAAGGACGCCGCGAGCAATTCGCCGCTTGGCTCACATCGAAGGAGAACCCTTACTTTGCCACCGCGATCGCAAATCGCATCTGGAGCTATTTTTTCGGGCGGGGAATCATTGAGCCGGTCGATGACCTCCGGCCCAGCAATCCTTCCGTCAATCCAGCGCTGCTCAGTAAGCTGTCGGACGAATTGAAGCAGACCCGCTTCGATCTGAAGCAGTTGATGCGAACGATTGTCAGTTCTCGCGCCTATCAGGCCAGCTACCGCTCCAGCGAATGGAATGCCGATGACGAGAGCAATTTCTCGCATCAGCGGCCACGCCGCCTTGCGGCGGAGCAGTTGCTGGATGCTGTGGCGGTGGCGACGAGAAGCAAGATGAAGTTTGAGGGCATCCCTGACGATTTCCGCGCTGAGCAGCTTCCTGATCCGCACGTTGGCATGGGAGGGTTCTTGGACTTATTCGGTCGTCCGGCCCGCGAATCCTCATGCGAGTGTGAACGGCGCGGCGACATCAGCCTGGGGCAGGCGCTGCATTTGGTCAACGGAGGCACGCTGGCTGATGCGATTGCGGATCCGAACGGGCGAGTTGCTGGATTAGTTCTGTCGGGCGCGGACGATCGCAAAATCGTGCAGGATTTGTATCTGGCGGCGTTTGGCCGGCGTCCGGATGCCGGCGAGATGAGACGATCACTTGAATATCTTGGAGGCGAAGGCAATCACGTCGAACGAGCGCAGGACCTGCTTTGGGCGCTATTAAATAGTCCGGCGTTTTTGTTTAATCGGTAAGGAATTTCGATTATCCAGGATATAGCCGCACATGCACGCGAATGAACGCAAATGTTTTTTGATTATCAAACAAAGTGAGAAGAGCTGAAAAATTCGCAAAAACATTCGCATTCATTCGCGTCTATCCTGAAAAGTTCAAAATTCGTCATTCGAAAGCTGTTGGAGGCAGCTTAAAATGCAACGCTTAGCTAGGGATCTGACGGTGAATCTTCAGGAAGATCGCCCAGGAATGCTCGCCAAAGCAATCGAGGCAGTGGCCAAGGCGGACATAAACATTGACGGCTTCGCGGAGATCGATGGGATTCTCCATCTGCTGGCTAAGGACGCGGCAGCAATGCGTCAAGCGCTCGAGGCAGCCGGATTTCACGCCGACGAGCGACCCGTCCTCGTGATCGACGCGCAGGACCGCACCGGAGTGGCGGCTGACATCTTCCGCCGCATTGCCGATTCAGGCGTGAACGTCAATTTTACTTACGTCAGCAACAACAACCGGATTGTAATTGCGGCCAGTGACCTAAAGAAGGTTGCCGACTTGTTGCCGGTAAAATCTCGAGAAGTGTACGGTAGAATCGTAACGGACCAATAGACGTACAGTGTAGTTAGCGGGAATATCGTTGCTACAGAATCGCAAAGGCGGTGAAAGGAAATAGATCCATGCTAGTCATTCCTCAAAGAATCAGAAGATTGTGTCATGGATGGACGCGGCGGGAATTTCTCCGAGTGGGCGGGGCGGCTATGTTCGGTCTCAGCCTTCCCGGTCTTTTTGAATCGAGAGCGCGCGCAGCCGCTAGAGCAAAATTGGGTTTGGCGCCGGAATTGAAAGGAAAAGGTTTTGGGCAGGCCAAGTCCGTCATCTTGCTCTTTCTCCAAGGAGGGCCCAGCCATCTGGATATCTGGGATCCAAAACCGGACGCACCCTCCAACATCCGGGGTGAATTCAAAGCCATCAAAACGAAAGTTCCCGGAGTTCTGCTTAGCGAGACCATGCCGCTGCTGGCCGAGCAACTCAACAAATGCACGCTGATCCGCTCGATGAGCTACACGCCGGAAGGCCTCTTCAATCACACTGCGGCGATGTATCAGATGCTCACGGGTTATCCGCCAGACAAGGTTTCGCCATCAGGTCAACTGGAGCCTCCTTCTCCGCGCGACTTTCCCACATGCGGTTCCTGGATTGCAAAACTGAAGCCTCCAACGGACTCTATGCTTCCCTTTGTGGAACTTCCCCGACCGTTGCAGGAGAGTAATGTTGTCGGCAAGGGGGGAGCGGCAGGATTTCTTGGCAGAGCTTACGATCCCTACCGTCTTTATCAGGATCCCAACAAGCCGATCAACATCGAGGATCTGGCGCTCCGTTCCGATGTCGGTCAGGACCGGCTTAAAAATCGCTTCCAGTTACGCAAAGGAATCAACGATTCCATGAAGGATCTGGAGGCAGCCGTCAGCGCTACGGCGGTTGACGAATACTACGAAAAAGCCTTTGATCTGGTTTTGTCCGGCAAGGCTCGACAAGCCTTCGATTTGGAGCGCGAACCAATCGAGATGCGTGATAAGTATGGCCGCACCACCTTCGGCCAGGGCGCGTTGCTGGCGCGTCGCCTGGTCGAGGCCGGAACCCGATTGGTGCAGCTTAACTGGCCTTCTGTGGCCAACGGCGATCCCGAGACGACCGCGTTTGATACGCATGCCGCCAACTTTGGGCCCCTGAAAAATCTCCACTGCCCGGTGCTTGACAGGACTCTTGCCGTGTTGCTGGAAGACATGGACGCGCGAGGGCTGCTGGAAAGCACGCTGGTGGTTGCCGTCGGCGAATTCGGGCGCTCCCCCCGCTTGGGAGTGAGCACCTCAGGAAACACAAATGCTCCCGATGGCCGGGACCACTGGCCCTATTGTTACACGGCGCTGATCGCCGGCGCCGGTATCAGACGCGGTTTCGTTTATGGAAAATCGGACCAGCACGGATCGGCCCCCGTAGCAGACGCGGTGCACCCGACCGACTTGCTGGCAACCGTTTACTATGCGCTGGGAATCGATCCGGCAATGGAAATCCTCAATGACTTGAACCAGCCGCGTCCCTTAGTAAAAGGAAACCCGCTGGAAACCCTTTTTGGGTAGTTGCATCGGCGATAGAAGAGGATTTTTGCGCAAATTTCCGGCCGTTACGCCTTAAAGTGTGAGATCTCACACAGACTGATAGTCTTGCTGTAGTAGGATCTTTACCCCATTTGCGTGCTGATTTTCTGAAAAAACCGGAGACCACGAAGTCACGCGATGCAATTACTCAATTTCACGCTTTTGCTTCTGCTAAGTGGAGTCGATCTCTTGGTCGTCTTGGCATGGAGACGATCCGGCGGCAAGTCTCGCAGAAGAATATCCGAACTGGAGAAGCGACTAGATCAAGAGATTGGGAAACGGATAGACTCCGAGCGAGCGATTGAAGAATACTACATTCCCAACTGGCAGGACGCCACCGAGAGGCTAGCGGAAAAACCGATTTGCACCTGTCCTCCTTACCCTTACCGCAGTTCCTGTTTGAAGCATTCGCCGGGAAAGTGGAAGCAACAACTGCAAGCTCTGGAAAAAATTGAGAAAGACTCCCTTGTCACTGTGTCCTCCAGAGGCTAATCGAGGAGAGATGGGACGCTGGCTCAAAATTGTGAAACCACGGGGGACACTGGGAACACGGGGGATTTAATGATTCCTTAATCAATGCCATTTACTGCCAATTTCGAAAGCCCTTGTGGTCCCCGTGTTCCCAGTGTTCCCCGTGGTTTGTACGATTTTGCGATAGATCCCAGTCAGCGCCAATCGATTGTTTTTCCTCCTCACCCGATGGCGTCTGTCCCCATATCTCAGCCATATCTGCGGCAATTAGGGGTCTGTCCCTATATCTCGGCGTCCATTCGCGGCCATCTCTCTGCCATGAGCGCGGTACCCCAGACGGGGAGAAACTAGCCCCGCTCTGACGATGTATCGTTTCGGCGCGTTGCCGATAAAGTAAAACGGGTAGCACGTTACCAGAGTCAAAGTCGGCTGTGGAGTCCGGCTGAGTACTTTCACATCGGTCGGATCGACGATGCTGATGCCGCTTACGCGATATATGTAGGTTCCATGAAGCGTCTGCAAGACGATCTTGTCATGCTTGGAGATGTTCTTGAGTTTCCGGAACGAACGGTCGCGGTGACCGGCAATGCCGATGTTTCCCTCGCCGCCCGGGTAATCCGTCCCCGCGATGTGGCCGGCTCCACGCTGCAGGATCCACTCGCTCGTTCCCTCCAGAACCATTTCGGAAAGACCGATGGACGGGATTTGAATGCGCGCCACCGTTGAACCGCTGCTCAAAGAAGCCGAGCCGGCGGGTTTCTTCGATCGTGCCACCGCTCCCCGGGGTTGGAGCCCGAGTTTCGGGGACCCGGCCTTCCCCCCGGGAGAGACGACTGGGTAAGTACTGTTTTTCAGGCTTTGATCGAAGATCCAATTGTCGTGCGCCGCCGACAGGGCAGAGTACGCAAGTGCCGCGGCGTAAATGCCAAGCGCTGCGACTCCGACTATGAAAAGAAAGCGCTCGCCATAGCGAAGAGCCTTCTTCCATGACAGCCTGTCAGTCATTTCAATCATCCTACCATTTTTAGCTTAGCATCATTTCTCAGGGAAGGAAGGAGCCGGGGGCAAGGGGCGGAGTCGAAACGACTGGAAGACTTAACCAGTCACAGCAATCCAAGTTGCAGCCTGGCTGCTTCCGACATCTTGTCCATACTCCAGGGAGGATCCCAGACCAGTTCCAGATTGACATCGGTCACTCCTGAAATACTTCTCACCTTGGCTTCCACTTCCGGCGGCAGTGACTCGGCAACGGGGCAGGAGGGAGATGTCAGAGTCATTTGGATGTTTACAATTCCCAGGGGTGCAACATCGAGGTGATAAACTAGTCCCAGCTCCCAGATATTGACTGGAATCTCAGGATCGTAGACTGTTTTTAGAACTTCGATGATTTTCTCTTCCAGCTGCTTGAGGTCTGGGCGATGAGCAGACGGCGGCGCGGCTGCTTCGATAGGTTCCGGTTGCTGCCCGCCATGTTCCCCGAAAACTGGCTTGCCCGCCTCAGCTTGCTGCGCCTCGGGCTGATGGGATTCAGTTGTCTGTCGCTCAGCGTCGGTAACTTCAGTTTTTTCGGTCATAGGTTTGCTATTTCGTAATGACTTCTCGCCACGCTTTCAAGCCGCCGTCAAGGCTCCGTACATTGGTGAAGCCATACGCGCCAAAATAAGAAGCCGCGTCCAGACTGCGGCCTCCTTCATTCGAGTAGAAGACAATCGGCGTGTCTTTCGGCCAGGTGTCGAGCCCCTCAAACTTCAGCTCCAAGGTTAGGTGGTGCGCCCCGGGCAAATGCCCTGCCTGATACTCGCCGGCCGATCGCGCGTCGAGAATCAAAAGTAAATCCTTACGCTTGACGGCCGCCGCCAACTGCTCGGGGGAAACATGCAGTTTTGCCTCGACATCTTCGCTCTCATGAATACAAGCGATTATCTGCTCGAGCGAGTCCTGGATGCTGTGTTTCTGGCGAACCTGCTCTAAGGTTTCCGTCAACTCGTAACCGCAACTGGCACAGCCCCCGACGTGATAACGCTGGAACAACGCGATCTTGGCGCTGGGATATTCGGCCAGAATTTCTCCCATGGTGGTGTGTGGTCTGATTTTCGTTGACATCCCAATTCCTAGTCGAAAGTCCAAGGTCCAAAGTCGAAAGTCCAAGGTCCAGGATCGAAAAGTCCAAAACAGGCGCTTTTGACTTTGGACCTTCGACTTTGGACTTTCGAACTAGCTATTCGGTAGAAACCGCCTCCAATTTGTTCTCCAGCGCTGCCTGCAGCGTGTGCCAGGCCAGCGTGGCGCATTTGACGCGAATGGGAAACTCGCTCACGCCGTGAAATACGGCCAGCTTTCCCAACTCCAACTCCGCGTCTAACCCGCCGGTCTTGCCGGTTACCAAATTGTGGAAGTCTTCAAAAAGTTTTTTCACCTCCACTCGCGTCTTGCCCTTTAAAGATTCCGTCATTAACGAAGCGGAGGCCGTCGAAATGGCGCACCCCTTTCCCTGAAAACTAATGTCCGTGACCACATTGTTTTCCAGCTTTAGATAAACCGTGACCTTGTCGCCGCAGAGCGGATTAAACCCTTCGGCTTTCCGGTTCGCCTCTTTGAGCTCGCGGAAGTTTCGCGGCTTCTTGTTGTGGTCCAGAATCACTTCCTGGTAAAGGTCGTTTAAGTAGCTCATCGGTCAAATATCTCGATTACTTTGTGAATTCCTTCAACCAGGGCATCAATTTCCTCGCGCGTGTTGTAGAAAGCCAGTGATGCTCTCGCTGTCGCAGGCACTCCAAAGCGGTCCATTACCGGCTGGGCGCAATGGTGGCCGGTGCGGATGGCGATTCCGTCCTGATCCAGGATAGTGCCGATGTCATGGGGATGGATCCCCTCGATGACAAACGAAAGTACCGTCGCCTTCTCCCTGGCCGTCCCGATCAGGCGCACTCCCGGAATGCCGGCGATGGCCCGGGTGGCATAGGCGAGCAGGTCGTTCTCGTAGGCGGCGGCTTGTTGCAGACCAATCCCACTAAGATAATCAATCGCCGCTCCCAACCCGATACCACCGGCGATGTTGGGAGTCCCCGCTTCAAACTTGAAGGGCAAAACATTGTAGAGCGTTTGTTCAAACGTCACAGAACTGATCATGTCCCCACCACCTTGATAAGGCGGCATCGCCTCCAGCAGCGCCGACTTGCCGTACAGGACACCGACGCCAGTCGGACCATAGAGCTTGTGGCCGGAGAAGGCATAGAAGTCGCATTCAAGGTCCTGCACGTCCACTTTCACATGGGCAGCAGCCTGCGCTCCATCGAGCAGCACCGGAACGTTGCGGCGATGGGCGACATCGATTATCTGTCGAATCGGATTGAGGGTCCCGAGGGCGTTTGACACGTGGGCTATCGAGACGAAACGCGTCCGGGAGTTGAAAAGCTTTTCGTATTCGTCAAGCAACAATTCTCCGCTGTCGTTGATCGGGGCCACGCGCAGCTTGGCATTTTTCTCCTGGCACAACATTTGCCACGGAACGATGTTGGAATGATGCTCCATGGCCGAGATGATCACCTCATCCCCCGGGCCGACGTTCATTCTGCCGTAGCTCTGGGCGACGAGGTTGATGGCCTCCGTAGTTCCCCGGACGAAAATGATTTCGCGCGATTCGCGCGCATTAAGAAAGCGTTGAGCTTTGATTCGCGCCTCTTCGTAAGCTTCCGTCGCCCGCTGGCTCAGCCAGTGGACGCCCCGATGGATGTTCGAATTGTATTCTGTGAAGTACGAATGGATCGCATCCAGAACCGCCTGTGGCTTCTGTGTAGTGGCTGCATTATCCAGATAGACAAGACGCTTGCCTTGAATCTTCTGGGCTAGGATCGGAAAATCCTCGCGAATCCGGTGCACATCCAGGCTGGTACTGGAAGACGAGCTGGCACGAGGCGCCGCGACATCCCGAGCAGTTTTCATTTTTGTACCGCTCCCTTCACCAATTCGCCCTGCGGCAGCCAGCCGAGCAGGAACTGGTCCAGTTTTGCGCGCAATGCTTCAACCTTAACGCGTCCCACGATCTCACTGGCGAAGGCGTAAATCAGGAGGCTGCGTGCCGCCTTCTCGCCGATGCCGCGCGAGCGAAGGTAGAAGATCGCATCCTGATCCAGCTGGCCTATGGTCGCGCCGTGAGTGCATTTGACATCGTCTGCATAAATTTCAAGCTGCGGCTTTGTATTGATCAACGCTTCATCTGAAAGCAGAAGATTGTTGTTGGTCTGTTTGGAATCCGTCTTCTGGGCTCCTTTATGGACCAATATACGGCCATGAAAAACCCCTCTCGATTTGTCGTCCAGGATGCCTTTGTAAAGCTCGCGGCTGCTGCAGTGAGGCTTTGCATGCTCGAGCCGAGTGTGGTTGTCAATATGCTGCTCGCCCATCACAAGATAAAGGCCGTTGAGAGTGCATTCAGCCCCTTCTCCATCCAGCACGGCGGTCAGATTATTTCGGACCAGAACGCCTCCGAGAGTTATGGAATGGGACCTGAGACTGCTGTTGCGATCCTGACGATACTGCATGGTGGCGACGTGAAAGGCGCGCCTGCTTTCGTCCTGCAACTTGTAATGATCGAGTACTGCTCCGTCACCTAGGATGATTTCCGTCACCGGATTTGTGAGGTACACATCGGGTCCGACCGAGACGTAACTCTCCACGATGGTCGCCTGGCTTTGACTCTCCGCCACGATCAAATTGCGCGGATGCGATGTGGCTGGTTCGGCGTGCGCGGTGGAAACGAACAGCAGATGAATTGGTTTCTCGGCGGTTTTTCCCTTCATCACATGGACAAAAGCTCCATCACGCATGAGGGCCGTGTTCAAGGAGTTGAAGGCGTGTTCCTCAAGATTGGCATATTGTCCCAGGTGGGGTTGAACGATCTCCGGCTTCATCTGTAAAACTTCGGCAAGACTTCCCAGTTTCACGCCGTCCAACTCGCCGGGCGAAGAGAGACTCTCGGAATAGCGGCCGTTGACGAATACCAAGCGCGTGCACTGCAAGTCTGCAAAGTTGATTCGATCCAGTTGCTGGCGTGGCAAACTCGCGTCGGCCGAGGCCGGCTTGAAGGGAACATCGGCAAGAGAAGCTAAGTTTGTATACTTCCAATCCTCGTCGCGTACCGTGGGAATTCCCAATTCTAAGAATCGCCGTGCCGCCCTTCTACGCATCTGCAGTAGCCACAAGGGCTCCCCTGCCGGCTCCTTGATGGCGTGGAGAAGATCCAACAGATGGTTCGTCTTTTCGTGTTTAATCGCTTTTTCAATCATTGTGTAGTCAATCCAAGCAGCTAGCTATCAGCGAGCGACTTCATACAGCCTCATACTCCCGATTAGTGGAGAGACGGCCTGAGGGCCGTCTCAGGGATTTGTGACTCAAAAGAGACGGCCCTCAGGCCGTCTCGAAATGCCCCTGGGTTTCAGCTGACGGCTGATAGCTATCAAACAGCCGCCCCCTCGGGCTGGCCTTCGGCCCAGGAATAACCCTTGGCCTCAAGTTCTAGCGCCAAATCTTTCCCTCCCGATTTGACGATTCGGCCATCGTAAAGAACGTGCACAAAATCCGGCACTATGTAATTGAGCAGGCGCTGGTAGTGAGTCACCACTACGATGGCGCGGTCCTTGCTGCGTAGAGAGTTGACACCCTGAGCCACGATCTTCAAGGCATCGATGTCCAGGCCCGAATCGGTTTCATCGAGGATGGCGAGTTTGGGTTCCAGCACCGCCATCTGGAAGATCTCATTTCGCTTTTTTTCGCCGCCCGAGAACCCCTCGTTGATCGGCCGATTCATGAGGCTTTCGTCCATCTTGAGAAGCTTTATCTTGTTTCGAACCAGTTTAAGGAAGTCCATGGCGTCTACTTCGTCCAGTCCTCGGTGCTTGCGGATCGTGTTTAGTGCCGCCCTCAGGAAATAGGTATTGCTCACGCCCGGGATTTCCACCGGGTATTGAAAGGCCATGAAGATGCCCTCACGGGCACGATCTTCGGGAGCCATTTCCAAAAGGTCCTTTCCTTCGTAGAAAACCTGTCCTTCGGTCACTTCGAAGGACTCGCGACCGGCAAGAACCTGCGCCAGAGTGCTCTTGCCCGATCCATTGGGTCCCATGATGGAATGGACTTCGCCTTCATTGACCTTGAGATTGATTCCGCGGAGGATTTCCTTGCCGCCAGCCGTTACATGTAAGTCTTTAATTTCCAGCATTCGTTTTTCCCTTTTGTCCGTAGTCAGTGGCCCGTAGTCAGTGATTCCTTTTAAGCCGTCAACTATCAGCAATCAGCTTTCAGCCGTCAGCAGCCCAGCAGTCCAGCCTTGACCGAAAGCTGAGAGCTGATTACTTACTAACAGCTGATTGCTGGCCAACGGACAACTGACCAGTCTTAGCCAACACTTCCTTCCAGGCTGACACCCAGCAGTTTTTGAGCTTCCACGGCAAACTCCATGGGCAGCTCTTTGAAAACCTTCTTGCAGAAGCCGTTGACGATCATGCTGACCGCATCTTCAGCCGACAGCCCGCGCTGCCGGCAGTAAAATATCTGATCTTCGCCGATCTTCGATGTGGAAGCCTCGTGCTCCATCTGCGCGGTGCTGTTCTTGATCTCGATGTAGGGGAACGTGTGGGCGCCGCATTGGTCGCTGAGAAGCATGGAATCGCACTGCGTGTAGTTGCGAGCGCCGGCCGCACTTTTAAGAATTTTTATCAGGCCCCGGTATGTGTTCTGGCCGTGACCGGCCGAGATGCCCTTGGAAACGACGGTGCTGCGCGTGTTCTTACCAATGTGGATCATCTTGGTGCCCGTGTCGGCCTGCTGATAGTTGTTGGTGACAGCCACCGAATAGAACTCTCCGATGGAGTTGTCGCCCTGAAGAATGCAGCTCGGATACTTCCAGGTGATCGCCGACCCGGTCTCGACTTGCGTCCAGGAGATCTTCGAACCAATGCCTGCACACTTGCCGCGCTTGGTCACAAAATTGTAGATGCCGCCCTTTCCTTCCTTGTCGCCCGGATACCAGTTCTGGATGGTCGAATACTTGATCTGAGCGTTGTTGTGAGCGACCAGCTCGACCACCGCGGCATGAAGCTGGTTTTCGTCGCGCATGGGAGCGGTGCAGCCCTCCAGGTAGCTTACGTAGCTGTCATCGTCGGCGATGATCAGCGTGCGCTCAAACTGTCCCGTTTTGGCGGCGTTGATGCGGAAGTAGGTCGACAGCTCCATGGGACAACGCACCCCCTTGGGGATGTAACAGAACGATCCGTCGGTAAAGACGGCTGAATTCAAGGTAGCAAAGAAGTTGTCGCTGTAGGGAACCACCGACCCGAGATATTTCTGAACCAGGTTCGGATGGTTCAGCACTGCTTCCGAAAAAGAGCAGAAGATTATTCCCAGTTCGCCCAGCTTCTCCTTAAATGTTGTGGCGACCGAGACGCTGTCAAAAACCGCGTCCACGGCGACTCCGGCGAGCATGGCCTGTTCCTCCAGCGGAATGCCCAGTTTCTCGTAAGTTTTCCGCAGTTCGGGATCGATCTCGTCCAGGCTCTGGGGAGCGTCCTTCTTCGGCTTGGGAGCGGAATAGTAACTGATGCTCTGGTAGTCGATTGGCGGATAGTGAATGTTGGGCCACTTGGGTTCTTCCATCGTCAGCCAGTGACGGAAAGCCTTAAGCCGCCATTCGAGCATGAACTGGGGCTCGTTTTTCTTGGCCGAAATCATGCGAATGATGTCTTCATTCAAACCAGCCGCTACGGTGTCGGACTCGATGTCGGTATAAAAGCCATACTTGTATTCCTGATTTGTAAGATTCTGAATGTCTCGTGTCTCAGTAGTAGGCATTTGTCAATTAACCTCTTCTTACTAACTATGAATCCGGGCAACTATCGGCTAGCCACCTCTGTTGATTTCAGGGAACAGAGGTGAGCGAAGACGGGCTGGGACCAGACTGAAGGCGGCCCAAAGGGACAAAATTCTCCACTAAAGGCCGAGTCATGTCAACTAAGCTGATGCCTTGCAATGCTTTGACAACTGTGGCGTTGATCTTGTGCCAGTTCCCACGCACGCAACATCTGCCTTCGTGCATACACATGCCGGGGGCGTCGATACACTCCATGACCGCAATGGGTCCTTCCATGGCAGCGATTGCCTCAGCCACGGAGATTTTTTCCGGCGTTCGAGCCAGCCGATAACCTCCGCTGGCGCCTCGATGAGAAACCAAAAGACCTTCACGTGCCAGCAACTTCAAAATCTTGCCTACCATCGGAAGTGGCAAATGGGTCTCGGCAGCCAATTGTCTGGCGCTGTACTCTGACCCTTCAGGGTGATTGGCAAAATAGGTCAGTAGAACGATCCCGTAATCCGTTAATTTGCTCATTCGGATCATAGTCTTATACCTTAATTCGGACTCTTTTGGTCCTATTTCAATCCTAGAATAGCAACCCGGGGGAATAATGTCAAATCCAACCCGGCAACGGAGCGGGCCGTGAGGCCGAGCACGGATCCGGCACGCCCAGGCCGCTTCCAGCGGCCTGTCGGGTTTGGAGATTTTGGAGAGACGGCCGGTGGGCCGTCTCCACGCAATCACCCATCCCTGCAGGAGACGCCCCACAGGGCGTCTCTAAGCTGTCCCGGAGGGACAACCGATAATAGCCCAGCGATTCATCGCTGGGTTTAGGAAGCTTCACAGCAAGAAGTCCCGTAGGGACGGCCGATTTGGATTGCCAGCCAGGGATTCAGTCGTCCCCACGGGACTCCTATTCTTTGGCTCACCCCATTCCCAGCGATAAATCGCTGGGCTATTATCGAATCGTCCCTCCGGGACGAAGTTCAATCCCTGCCCCTGGCGCGACCCCGCATTTTTCAGCGAAAGTGTCCAAACCCGAGGCTAAACCCGAAGGGTTTAGAGAGTATAGCCGGCGGCAAAGCCCGCCCGCCTTAGGCGGGGGCGACGCCGCCGGTTGACCGCCCCATAAACCATACGACGCTGAAGGCGTCGCA
>DASXTB010000317.1:0-32964 GCA_036505615.1 Acidobacteriota bacterium | reverse complement strand
CGAAAATATCGCATGCTGCAGCCTGGCGACCGTGTCCTGGCAGCTGTCTCGGGAGGACCTGACAGCATCGCGTTGTTTCACCTTCTGTTACAGTTCCGAAAGGAGCTTGGCTTTCTTTTGGGCGCGGCGCATTTCGATCATCAGATGCGCCCGGATTCCGGGGCCGATCTGGAGTTTGTTCAGGAATTAGCCTCTCGACACTCTGTCGCATTCTTCTGTGGAAGCAAGAATGTTCCCGCTCTTGTTAAGGCGGACGGCGGGAATCTGGAAGAGGTCGCCCGCGCATGCCGGCTTGAGTTCTTAGGCGCTATCGCAAAAAGAGAAAATTTCGGCAAGATTGCCACCGGGCATACCTTAAACGACCAGGCTGAAACGGTACTGATGAAGCTGCTGCGAGGAGCCGGCTCCGCCGGTTTGGGAGGAATTGCCCCGAAAGTGGGGAGTTGGATTCGTCCCGTGATTGAAGTCAGCCGCCCCGATATCCTGAGTTTTCTGAGAGAAGGAGGCCTCGCGTTTCGTCAGGACGTGACGAATCTGGACACTGGCCTGCTGCGAAACCGCATTCGCCACAGGTTACTTCCTTTGCTGGAAGCAGCCTATTCCCATCGAATCCTGGAAAAACTATCGAGTCTGGCAGAGATCGAACGGGAGACGGCACGTTACTGGAGGTGGCACTGCCGGCGGTTCATCGAGAGGGACGACTCTGGTCCGTTGATCAGGGTAGAAAGATTGAAACGTCGGCCGGTGGCCGAACAACGGGAAGCCGTGCGGCTGTTCATCTTTCGCGCGCGGGGCCACCTGCGGCGCATTAGTTTTGAACACACCGAGAGCGTTCGCCGTTTAGTCGATCAGAGGGCAGGTGGCAGGCAAGTTGTACTGCCCGGAGGATGGGAAATTTTCAATGCTGGAGGAGTATTGCGCGCGAGAAAAAGACAGTAGGCGGAGGGCGGAGTGCGGAAAGCGGAAGGCAGAAGGCGGAAGGCGGAAGGCAGTTAGGCTGGAGGAGGCACTGAGTTGCAAATAACCTCGAAAAGTCGAAAATCAAAGCTCTTGCGCGTAGCGCCTCCCAAAGGGTTGTTGAGGCTGTTGGGTTTTTACCTCAGCCTTCGACCTAGACCTGTGACCTAGTGCCTTCTGCCATTCTGCCTTCTGCTTTCCCCCTTCTGCCTTCCGCCTACCGCTTTCCGCCTTCTGCTTTCCCCCCTCTGCTTTCCGCCTTCTGCCTTCCGCCTTCCGCTTTCCGCCTTCCGCCTTCTGCCTTCCGCCTTCCGCTTTCCGCTTTCCGCCTTCCGCCTTCCGCCTTCTGCCTTCTGCCTTCCGCCTTCCGCCTTCTGCCGGCTGCCTCCTGCGGTCCGGAAGCCCGGCGTGTTATAATCAGGACCCATGAACAAGGCGCCGTCGAAGCAGTTGAGGCGACCGCCGGCAAACATTAAACCCAAACGCAGCCTTCCAGTCCGAATCCTCCTCCTCAGTCTGGTAGTTGTGATTGTCGGCGCCGCATGCGCGGTACTTTACTTCTATTCGAAGTATTCGCTGATTGTCGAGGCGAAGCTTAAGGAAGGACTGCGGCAGTACACTGCTGAGATCTATGCCCGTCCCTACTCTCTTGTCCCCGGGCATAGTCTGAGCCGGAGCCAGCTTGAGCAGCGGCTGAAGCGGCTCGGTTACGTCGAAAGTTCCAATCACGCTCCCCGGACATTCCGCGCCGGATCTAGCAGCCTCGAGCTGGTCAACGAGCGGGGAGAAACAGTAGATGTTGTATTCAAGCAGTCAGCCGTCTCGGCCCTGATCGCCGACCGCCAGGCGGCGCTCCGAGTCGATCTGGAGCCGGAGCTGATCTCCAGTTTGTCCGACTCCAGCGGCAAGAAGCGCAAATATGTCTCCTACGAAAGCCTTCCCGACGTCTTGATCAAAGCGATTCTGGCAGCCGAAGACAAACGCTTCTTCGATCACTCGGGCATCGATTTCTGGCGCATCCTAAAAGCAGGATTTGTCGATATCCGCAACAGCGGAGTGTCGCAGGGCGGCAGTACGCTGACGCAACAGTATGTGAAAAACATCTTTCTCTCTCCAGAAAAGCGCTTCAAAAGAAAATTCGAAGAGATTTGCATCGCGCTGATCCTCGAGACACGCCTCACGAAAAGGCAAATCTTCGAGCTCTACGTAAACGAGATTTATCTGGGGCAGCGGGGGCCTTACAGTATCACCGGCTTCGGACAAGCTGCGGCTCTTTACTTCCACAAGAATGTACATGACCTGACGCTGTCCGAGTCGGCATTGCTGGCGGGAATCATCCCCGCGCCCAATCGTTTCAATCCTTATCGCTACCCGGACAGGGCTCTCAGGCAGCGCAATCAAGTGTTGGATGCGATGGAGGAAAATGGTTTTATCACGCTCAATCAGAAAGTAGTCGCCAAGAGCACGCCACTGAATCTGCAGGGAGAAATTACTTACAACTACCTGGAAGCCCCATATTTCGTCGACTACATCGAGGACCAGCTTGCTCAGCGCTTCAGCCGCGAGGAGCTGTACAAGAAAAAGTTCCGCATTTACACCACACTCAACGCGGATCTGCAGGAAGCCGCCTTTGAAGCAGTGCGCGAAGGAGGAGCCGAAATTGACAAGGCGCTGGCAAAAAAGAGGGTTGTCGGCCGGCCCCAGATGGCCCTGGTCGCGCTGGATCCTAGGACGGGAGAGATTCTGGCAATGGTGGGCGGAAGAAGCTACAGCCAGTCTCAATATAACCGGATTATCGCCGCGCATCGCCAGCCCGGTTCGTCATTCAAGCCCTTTGTTTATTCGGCGGCGCTGGAAACGCCTTTCACCGAGGCGCCCCAGAAAATCACTCCGGCAAAAACGTACATCGACGAACCATACACCTTTTATTTTGGGAACACTGTTTATTCACCCAAGAACTTCGGCGGAAAATATCTGGGACTGGTAAACCTGCGCGAAGCGCTGATTCACAGCCTGAACGTGGCCACCGTGCGCCTGGCCGAAGAAGTTGGTTACGACGAGGTTGTGAAAGTGGCCAGGCGCGCAGGTTTCGGAGAAAATCTCAAGCCTTACCCGTCGGTGGCTCTGGGGGCATTCGAAGTCACTCCGCTGGAGCTTGCCCAGGGCTACACCATATTTCCCAACCTGGGACTGCTGCAGCGCGCCCGCGCCATCGATCGCGTGGAGACTGCCGGCGAAACTATCCGGGAAAACCCGCCCAAACCGGAGGCAGTCATTCATCCGGAAACGGCTTACTTGGTAACTTCGTTGATGCAGTCGGTGCTGGATCGGGGGACCGGCTTCGGGGCTCGCCAGCGCGGATTCAATCTTCCCGCGGCGGGAAAAACCGGGACAAGCAATGACGGCTGGTTTGTCGGTTTCACGCCCGATCTTCTTTGCGCGGCCTGGGTAGGATTTGACGATAATCGCGACATTAACCTGCTGGCCGCCAATTCGGCTGTCCCCGTCTGGGCGGCATTCATGAAGCGGGCCCAGACATTATTGCCGCTCAAGGGCGCCGACTTTGTCAGGCCTGAAAACGTCGTCACTGTGGACATCGATCCTTCCACCGGCCTGCTCGCCTCCCCGCGCTGCGCCAAAGTGACCAGTGAAAACTTCATCCTGGGAACGGCGCCCATCAACATCTGCCCTGAAACTCAGGGCGGCATTCTTTACACCTCCCAAATGAAACCGCCCGAAAGCCCCAGCGCCAAGCCGACTTCGCACTGATCTCCTGGATAGGCGGCCGGGGGCAGACGGCAGGAGGCCGGGGGCAGACGGCAGGAGGCAGGAGGCAGACGGCAGGAGGCAGGAAAAAGCGTCATTTGTCATTGGTAATTTGTGATTCGGGCTTGGGTCGGCTGCCCAAATTCTTCGCCATCTGTAGGGGCGGCTCGCGAGCCGCCCGTCTTACAACGAAATCGGCATGCTTCGACACGCGGTTCACGAACCGCCCCGACAGACCGGCGGGGCGGGCAGAAGTTCCATTTAGATCGAGAGTCCGCTTCCTGACGCGCGCGGCTCGGTCGGAGCGTCCTACCGGCTGGCGGATTTCAGGCATTGAAGGGCTTCACTGACGGTGAAAATCTTTTCGTAGATCGCTTTGCCTACGATCACGCCTTCCAGCTGCGGCAGTTCCTTGGCCAGCAGTTCCAGATCCGCGAGTGACGAAACCCCACCGGAAGCTAAGACTTGAAATCCTCTTTTCACCACATCTTTCAGCAGGGAAACATTGGGGCCGGCAAGCGTGCCGTCGCGCACAATATCGGTCACCATGACATATCGCAGCGAAACTTCCTTCATCGCAGCCAGGAAATCTTCCACCGTCACACCGCTGTCCCTGGTCCACCCCGAGACTCGCACAGTGCCTCCTTCGACATCCACGCCCACGGCCAACTTGTCGCCAAACTCGTCGCCCAGTTTGCCCAGTAATTCCCGATCCAGCGCTGCAGTTCCCAAGACACAGCGGGAAACTCCCCACTGCAGGGCTTTGCGGACCGAAGCGCCGGTGCGCAGGCCCCCCCCCATTTGCAATTTGATTCCGGGAATTTTGGCGATTTGCTGGACCAGCGCGAGATTAGCTTGAAGGCCGCTGCGCGCGCCGTCCAGGTCCACCACATGGAGCCAGCGTGCGCCGGCAGCGGCAAATTCCGAGGCTGTCTGCAGTGGATCGTCGGAGTACACGGTGACTTGCTTGAAGTCACCCCTGGTCAAACGCACGCATTTACCGCCCAGAAGGTCAATTGCGGGATAGAGATCCATGATTCTTGTTCAGTTGTCTAAGTGCAACTTGAAGGCAGAAAGCAGACGGCAGGAGGCAGACGGCAGGAGGCAGGAGGCAGGAGGCAGGCGGCAGGAGGCACGCAATTATGCTTTAATTTCCGCTAATACCTTCTGCTTTCCGCCTTCTGCTTTCCGCCTTCTGCTTTCCGCCTTCTGCCTTCTTCCGTCTGCCTCCTGCTTTCTACCTTCCCCTTTCTGCCTTCTGCCTTCTGCCTTCCGCTTCCTGCCTCCTGCTTCCTGCCGTCTGCCTCCTGCCGTCTGCCTCCTGCCGTCTGCTTTCCGCCTTCCCTCACAATCTAAGGAAGTTTGCCAACCACGTCAGGCCCGGTTGCTGGCTTTTTTCCGGGTGACACTGCAGGCCCAGGATGTTGTCATGTTGGATCGCAGACGGGAAATCCTCTCCATAGTCTGTCAATCCCAAAATGTCTTGCTCACCATCAGGACGGCACACATAAGAATGCACAAAGTAGAAATAGGAGAGCGTGGGGATCTTCTCGTTGATCTTCTCCCGGCGCGTCCAGGCAATTTGATTCCAACCCACATGAGGAACGGGAACATCGCCTTGCATCCGCTCCACGCGTCCAGGAATCAATCCCAGCCCACCGGTCCGGCCAAACTCTTCTCCTTCGGTAAACAACAATTGCATTCCCAAACAGAGACCCAGCAGGGGCTTTCCCTCTTGTGCGTATTCCTTCAGAGCCGCAATCAGATCCAGGCGTTGCAGATTTTCCATCCCCTGGCGGAATGAGCCGACTCCCGGGAGCACTACGCGATCGGCGGCGGCGAAGTCTTCCTTCCGGACTGAGAACTTGATGTCTTCTGCTCCCAGCGCCTCAAAAGCCCTCCGCACAGAGCCGAGATTGCAGATCTGATAGTCCACCACCAAGGTAGTCATCCCAGATCACCCTTTGTTGAAGGAATGGAAGTATCGCCCGGAACGACGCGCACCGCCTGTTGAAGCGCGCGGGCCGTTCCCTTGAAAATCGCTTCGGAAATGTGATGGAGGTTGGAACCGTAAATTAGCTCTATATGCAAGTTCATCTTCGCATGCGAACAAAAGGACCGCCAGAACTCCTCCACCATCTCAAACGGAAGATCGCCCATCCGGCCGTCGCGGCTGGGGACCCGATAAACAAAATAGGCGCGTCCGGAAAGGTCAACTACAACACGGGCCAGTGTTTCATCCATCGGAAGATAAAAGAATCCATAACGCGCAATTCCTCTCTTCTCGCCCAGCGCCTGCGCCAGCGCCTGCCCCAGACAAATTCCGGTGTCTTCCACTGAGTGGTGTGAATCGATATGCAGGTCGCCCTTGGACGCGATATTCAAATCAAGCGACCCGTGTTTCCCCAGCAGCTCCAGCATATGATCGAAGAATCCAATGCCGGTGGCAATGCTGCATTTGCCCGTGCCATCCAGATTCAGTTCCACCTTGACTTCGGTCTCCTTGGTCTTTCTCTCTACTTTTACTGTTCGACCCATCGCATACTCTCTTTCAATGCTCGCAGGAATTCCAAATTCTCCTGTGGAAGTCCTACGGTCACGCGCAGGCAACCCTCCAGGCCCGGGGAGGAAGAGACATCGCGAATCAAAATTCCGCGCTCCCGGAGCTCAGAAAAAACCCGGCCCGGGTCCTTGACCCGAAACAGAAGGAAGTTGGCATGAGATGGAAATACTTCCACTCCTTCGATCTCCCTCATCTCTTCGTACAGGCGGCGCCGCTGGCGGATCAACTTTTGGATCGGCTCCAAAAAACAATGCAGGTTATCCAGAATCGCCTCAGCGGCTGCCAGTGAAACGAAATTCAGATTGTATGGCAGCTTCACTTTGTTTACCTGCCGAACCACTTCCGGATGTGCCAGCAGATAGCCGAGCCGGAGCCCCGCAGCCGCCATTGCCTTGGAAAAGGTTCGGGTGAGTATAAGGTTTGGATAACGATGCAGCAACTCGGTTCCCGTCCCTTCGCTGAATTCATGATACGCCTGGTCGACCACTACCAGGCCCTCGCTCAACTCCAGCAAGTCGTGGAGCGTCCCGTTCTCAAGCAGTGTTCCGGTAGGGTTATTGGGAGAGCAAAAAAGCATTACCTCCGGTTGTTCGCGTTCGGTTGCCTGCAGCAGCCGTTCCCGCGGAAAGCGAGTGAAGTCTTCAAGCGGGACCTCGATTATGCTGGCGCCGTTGCTCAGCCCCAGGATGCGGTAAAGGGTGAAGGTAGGAGTCACGATAAGCAACTTCTTGCCGCGCTCCAGCACCATGTGAAGCACATTCTGCAGCAATTCATTGGAGCCGTTTCCTACCGCCACACCTGCCGGAACCCAGCCGGTATGTTCGGCCAGTTTCTTGCACAGCGAAGCGGGCTTGAAATCAGGATAGCGCCCCCACGCGCGCTCGCTAATCCGCTGGGCCAACTCGTCCTTGATAAAGGCCGGGACGTCAAACGGGTTTTCGTTCTGGTTCAGCTTTATGCGGCACTGATGCGGCTTCAGATCGTACGCAGATATGCCGACTATCTCAGGCTTAACTTTTTTTAAAGGATCTTTGAGCATTCAGATGTGAAGGTTATCAGTAACCTGGGAGCGCACGCTTCTAGCGTGCTTCTTTCGCGAGCACACCAGCACGCAAGATGCGTGCGCTCCCGGGACAACGGACCGGTCTACTTTCCCTTTTCAAACCGGATCGCCACGGCGCGGGCGTGCGCTTGCAGGCCTTCCGCCATTGCCAGCCGCTGTATGTACGGACCAGCCGCTTTCAGCCGTTCGCGTGAATACTTAATCACGCTCGTTCGTTTTATGAAATCATACACACCCAAGGGAGATGAATAGCGTGCGGTGCCATTGGTGGGCAACACATGATTGGGGCCGGCCCAATAATCCCCCACTGGCTCCGGGGTAAAGCTGCCGATGAGAACAGCCCCGGCGTTAACGATGCTTTCCAGGTATGGTTTCTCATCGCGCACCAGCAGTTCCAAATGTTCCGGCGCAAGCAGGTTGGCCCAGGCGATTGTCTGATCCCGTGATTCGGCAAGCAAAAGTGCGCCTCTTTCTTCCAGGGCTCGGCGCGCTATCTGGCGGCGCGTTACATGCTGCGTCTGCTGCTGCAACTGCCGCACCACTTTTCGAGCCAATTGCTCGCAGGTGGTGATGCAAACAGCAACCGCCTGTTCATCGTGTTCCGCCTGAGCCAACATGTCTGCGGCGACATAGGCAGGCGATGCATCTTCGTCGGCAATTACGGCCACTTCCGTCGGGCCTGCAATCATGTCTATGTCCACTTGCCCGAAAACTTTCTGTTTGGCCAGCGCGACAAAAATATTGCCTGGACCAACGATCTTGTCAACCCGGGGAACCGTCTCCGTCCCAAACGCGAGGGCCGCAACAGCCTGAGCTCCGCCGAGACGGTATACTTCGGTCAGCTTCATTTCCACGCAAGCCGCAGCCAGAACGGGGTGGCTCTCAAAGGAAGCCGGCGGAGAAACCACCGCGATCCTTTCTACGCCGGCAATTTGGGCCGGTATGGCATTCATCAGCAGGGTGGATGGATAGGCGGCTTTTCCGCCTGGGACATAGACGCCTACCGCATGCAACGGCCGAATTATCTGCCCCTGAAAGCAATCGCGTGCTCCCGTACGCCAACCCCTCTCCTTCTGCCGTTCGTGAAAGGCTCGAATATTTCCGATCGCCCTCCGCAGCGCCTTCAACCACTGCGGATCCGCCTTTCTGGCCAATCTTTTCAAATAGTCTTCCTGGATCCGGAATTCCTCGGGACGAAGATGGCAGCTGTCGAATCGGGCGGTAGCGTCAATCACTGCCAAGTCGCGGCGCTTGCGAACATCGCGCAGGATCTTGTCTACCGTCCGCTCTGCCAGCTTTCGGCTCGCTCCATTGCCCGAGCGCAGTTTGGAAATGTAGCTTTCCGCGGCGGGGCCGGTCAGGATGCCGATCATGACAGTCGCCTCTCCATGCAATCTAGCAGCGCGCTGATCTCCTTCTGCCGCGTGTGAAAGCTGGCCCGGTTGATAATCAGGCGCGCCGTGCATTGCATGATTTCATCAACTACCACCAGCCCGTTCTCTCGCAGGGTATTTCCGGTTTCGACCAAATCGACAATCAGCTCGGCAAGTCCCAGCGCCGGGGCCAGTTCCACCGATCCCGAAACAGGTATCACCTCGACCGCCTTGCCGCGCTGGCGAAAGAACTGTTCCGCGATGCGCGGATATTTGGTGGCGATTCGCGGCGCGGGGCGCGCGTTGCCGTCCTCTGTGCCTCGGCCTGCCACTACCATGCGGCACCTGCCAAACTTCAGATCCAGCGGTTGGTGCACGTCGGGCGCCAGCTCACGCAGCACATCGGTCCCGCAAATTCCGGCATCGGCAGCGCCATATTCCACATAAATTGGAACGTCGATCGCCTTCACCAGAATGAAACGATACCTGCCATCACTGGAATCCAGTTGCAGCTTTCGCGTTGATGCTGTGTCCGGAGGCAGTGAAATACCGCACCCAGCCAAAAAGGACAGGCTGGCATCAAAGATTCGGCCCTTAGGCAGCGCCATCACAATCACGAGGGCAACTCCATGCAAATTCTCTTGCTTATTACCCGCTTTTGCAGCGCTTCACCGAAATCCAAGGTCCTTTCAATCTCGGCCGATTGAGGCCGATCCGGCGCAAGCGCGGCCAGCAGTCTTTCCAAACTGATGGAAAATCCCACCGCCGGGAGAGAGCGACCAAACTTTCCCATCAGCGAGTCGTAGCGGCCTCCTCCTCCAATGGCAAAACCCAGACTTTCACTGTAAACTCGGAAAATCAGTCCAGTGTAGTAGTCAAGCTTACGGACTTCAGCCAAGTCGATAAGAAAGTGTTCAGCCACACCCAGCCCCGAGAGTTTGTCAAAAATACTCGCCAATTGCTCCAGAGCCTGACGTGACCGGGCATTTTGCACCACGCTGTCTGCCCGGTCGAGCACCTCCATGCGCCCCGCCAGGCGGGGCAACGCCCGGAGAAAATCCTGTTTTGCCTGCGACACCTTCAGCGCGGAAATCATGTGTTCGATGCCCCAGGAATCCTTATGGTCTACAAGGTTCTTCAGCGTCGTGGCGTCTGCTGCCGGCAGATTCAAACCTTCCACGATACCATTGAAAAATTCTGCGTGCCCAAGCGGAATGACGACTGATTTCAAGCCGCTCCGGATCAAGCCTTCCAACATGACGAGCAGGACTTCAATCTCCGCGGCAAGCGACTGGCTTCCAATCAATTCGATCCCGGCCTGATAAAACTCTCGCTGCTGGCCCGCCTTGGGGTTTTCGTACCGAAAAACTTCTCCGTCGTACCAGACTCGAAGAGGCAATTCAGACGCTCCATCGGCAGCCACCACTTTGGCAACCAGCGTGGTGATATCGGGCCGAAGAGCCAGCAGGCTGCCGTCGCGGTCTACGAATGAATACATTCGCTCTTCGACGTCTGACCCCAGAGCGAGATGAAACGACTGCGCGTAATCGATAATGGGAAGTACCAGCTCTTGGTAGCCCCAGCCTTCAAACGTTTCGTAAAGCTGTTGCAGTATGTTTCGTCTTTTTTTCGACTCCGGGCCTCTGAAATACTGAACCCCCGGTGCAAGAGTGCGCGGTTTCTGCATAGAAAAGTTTTAAATCTACTCTCAGCGAACACCGATTACAACTACCAACAAAGTTTTCGGTTTTGGGTGTTGGGTGCGGGGTGTTAGGCGCTGGGTGTTAGCTGTTGGATCTAGAGTTCCAAGTTTCTGAGTTCAACTGTTCAAGACTTTATCGCCCGAAAATTGACAACGCAACGCCTGACACCTAGCGCCCGACACCTAACACCTAACACCCAGCACAAGCTGCGCGTTCAACCATTGTGAAGGCGGCGCGCTGCCGGTAAAAATCTTTACTTGTTCGGCTGCCTGCTGCACAAACATTTCCCACCCCGGGATGGTCTGCAATCCCAGCTGTTGCGCGGCATGAAGAAACATCGTCAGCGGCGGCGTGTAAACAAGGTCGTAGGCGATCTTGAATCGCTCCAGCAGGGCTGTTGACACCGGCATGGAACCGTCGTCCGGAGACATCCCAACAGATGTGGCGTTCACGATCACGTCTCCGCTGGCTGGTGTCGCATCCGCCAACAGACCGGTCTGCGCCGAAAAATCACGCGCGAAAACTTGCAGCGCTTCCGGGCGACGGCCAAGGACTGTTACGTGAGCGCCTTCCGAAAGCAGCGCTGCCACGGCGGTCCGAGCGCCCCCGCCCGTCCCCAGCACGCAGACGCGCAAGCCGCTGACGGGCCGCCTTTTGCGAAGCGGCTCGATGAAACCACTCCAATCGGTATTCCATCCGAGAAACCGCTCTCCTTCTCTTCGTACCGTGTTGACCACGCCGCTCAGACGCGAAGCCGAGTCCTGCAAGACGCACATTCTCGCCATCTCGGCCTTCCAGGGGAGAGTTACGCTCCAACCCAGGATCCCCAACCTGCCCGACAGCTTCAAATAGGTATCCAAGTCATCCACCCGGATCGCGACATACACTGCATTCAAACCCATCTCGCGATACGCGGAATTGTGAAACCAGGGTGAGCGCGAATGCGCGATGGGATTTCCGATTACCGCGAAAAGCCGGGTGCCGGGGTGAAGCGCGCCAAAACGATAGAGTTCCAGGTCCGCCTTAGTCAACTGTCCGCTCGCTGTGGGCACGTCCAGGGCCGCGTAAGTCCATTCACAATCCAGCAGCGGTGACAGTACTCGTATCGCCGTGCCATCATCACCCATCCCCGCAACCACGAACCTCTTGTTCATATTCTTCAGCCAGTGTGCTGCTTCAACCAGCTTCAAGAGATGTTCCGTACGGTTAATCTGCGTAACGATTTTGACCACCGCGCACGGCTCCTGGACCATTTTGGAAACGGACTGGAGAAGGTCTCCAGGAGTGGTATTGAAATCATGCAGTGAGAGCACCAAACTTTCTCGGAAGGCGGTGAGCTCCTTTGCCAAACCGGATTTCCACTCTACATCAATCCATCGGGCGCCCAATTCAAGCGCCCGCCGATACTCCTCCAGGCGCCCGGGTTGGCGCGGATTCGGCCGTCCCCCCTCTTGAGGGTTCCGGTGCGTCCAGATAATGGGCCGGGAGGCTTGATGTAAAATCTGACACAAATCGGGTGTCTCCTCAAAAGCATCTGCCCGTATTTCAAATAGATCGCAACGGGACGCCAGAGTCTCCATCCTGTGACAGCACTCGGTTGTGGTCCGGGGAGAAAGAGGGACGCAAATCTCAGTCATGATGCGGTTCAGGTCAGGGTTTGCAGGTTCGGAAGGTCAGCGAGTCAATAGACTGATGGCCGCTGGCTGCCGGCTGCCTCTTGTTCTCTCGCGTCTTCGGCGAAAATCTGAGCAGAAAACTTCTCGATAGTGGCCCCGGCGCTCCAACAATCTCGCGGCAGGCCCGCCTTGATGCAGGTCTCTTCCAGGAATCGGGTACGGTCCCAATTAAACCTGGCAGCAACTTGCGGGAGCAGAAGTCCGCGGCTTTGACCGCGGGAAATCATTACACCGTCCCGGCCGACCATGATTTCGGACACATCGTCAACTTTCGCAAATGGAGAGAGAACTGAGATCTCAATGGTCAGCAAGAACAGTTCGTCGCTCTGCAAGGGAGAAAAACGTGGATCATGAAAGGCGGCAGCCAGAACCGACTCGATCACATTCTTGTAAAGCGGCCGGTCCGCTTTCAGGTACCCGATGCAACCCCGCAGTTGGTCCCCGCGATGCAGAGAAACGAACACACCCGCACCTGTCTCCAGCAAATTATGGTGGGGTTGATAACTCAGTACCGAACAGGTCTGAAAAAAATACTCCAAGGTGCGACGAGCGAGCGCCAGGAGCTCGGACTGCTCTCCCGGGCTAAGCTCAAACATTAGATTTTTCGCGCTGTTTAGCCATTAAGTGGACCATCTTCTGTTTCTGCCGCTGGCGGTATTTCACCCGTTCGTCGATCTGGCTCCAGAATCGCCAGAAATACTGGATCATCGAGATGATGGAGAAAACGACTACTGCCCACAGAAGAATCTCACCCATCCAGTGGATGGTGCCTTTTGAGGCCGTACTGCCGAAGATCAGCAGCGTAATGGCAAGCACCTGGAAAAACATCTTTAGCTTGCCCATCGTTGACGCGTCGATGGTGAAGCCTTCAGCCGAAGCGATACTGCGCAACCCACTGACTGCAAACTCTCGTCCAATGATGACGACCACCATCCAAGCAGGCGCAATCCCCATTTGCACCAGCGCTATGAATGCGGAAGAGACAAGGAGCTTGTCGGCAATCGGATCGAGGAGGATCCCGAGCGTCGTGACTTGATTGCGCTTTCGTGCCAGATAACCATCCAGCCAATCAGTTATGGAAGCAGCCACAAAAAGCAGTCCACCCCAGAGTTCCCTGTGTTGAATGCTTCCCGTGAGGAGAATAGCAACCAGTAACGGGATGATGAATATCCGCGAAATAGTCAGCGAATTGGGCAGATTCATACTGATTTTTTCACCGGTTCTCAGCCTATGGTCGGAACATCTCATAGGATATCACCAACCCACTTTGAATCCATAAGGATTGTCGCTGGTGATTATCCACAACAGGTGTTGGGTGTTGGGTGTTGGGTGTTGGGTGTTGGGTCTGGAGTTTTGACATTTCGTAGAGACTGCCGCCTGTGGGTATCGGCACGCTTCCGGCGCGCCCTCAAGCGTCTACATTTTGGAAGCAGAAAGATGGCCGGCGGGCCGAGACGGCCCACAGGCCTTCTCTGGCGCCGCGAAGCGCCGCTATTGGAGAGACGGCCCTCAGGCCGTCTCTCCAAAGTGTCCAAAGCCGAGGGCGCGCCGGAGGCGCGCTGAGCTCGTAGCCGGACGCACGCATTGGAGTTTACATTTTGTGGGCGGAGACACGACCCTGAGCCCCGTCTCCAGACCGCTTTCAGTGGCTCCTAGAGTTTATACATTTTCTCATGCTGCAGTGCGCTGCAACCCGAGAGTCCGCGAAGCGGACCAAGGCGCCGCGAAGCGGCGCTACTGGAGAGACGGCCCACCGGCCGTCTCTCCAAAGTGTCCAAACTCCAGAGTCCGCGAAGCGGACCAATAACAGTAGCCGGGGGTGCCGTGGCGCGAAGCGCCAGGCACCCCCGGTCAACCGTCCGCATATCGGCCGGACCGCGCAAGCGGTCCCATCAGGTTCGGCAGTCATGAATGCCTCCGATTCCGTGTGGGGAAGCGCTGACCGAGGGTGCCCGGCGCTGCGCCTGGGCACCCCCGGCTACTGTTATTCCCTGATTTCTACTGCGAACGGGAGCCTTTAAGGCAGGCGACAGCGTCTGGCACATTAGATATTCCCGGGTTGAAAGCGATGTGGTGTGATTTGAGCCTCGGACTTCTAACAGACTTTTTATTCTTAACAACAATTCGATTGGTGCCATTACTTAGAATTGATTGGTCGGAAAACCGTTGCATCATTAAGGATAATTGCATGATTCAATTGACGTTATAACTCTGGCCCAACTAAGTGGCCTTCTCACAATAGGTTAGGAGACCCACCGTTAAAGAGCTGTACTTAGCTCGCCTCTTCATTTCCGTTTAACTTACATAGTATCAATTATTTACAATTTAAAATCTTGACAGAGCCGGTCTTCGATGCTAACATTCCGCGAGTGTTTTCTTGGTTTCCTTGTTTTAAATAGCAAGATAACTTGATTGAGGGACGAGAGAATCAAGAGAAACGTCTAAAAACGATAGAGTCTGGATTGGCAATCCAGACTTTTTTGTTTTTGGCAAATCAAAGGGGGGTTCTATGCATTCCAATGAAAAGGATGGGGTTTGGATATTTGCCTCGACCCTTTTCGCCATTTTTCTCCTGTTCTTCTCGGGATTGGCGATCCATTACACCGATCCTCGGGAACCGGTCACCGAGGTTCAACCGGCAGGCGACGAACCTTTGGCTGTCAATGGCCAACTGCCGGTAAACAGGAGGCTGTTTGATCGGGAGTTCCTGGCGACGGCCTACAGCGACTTTGGCATTACCAAATCCGGAGTTGTGGCGGCAACGGGCATCATTGCGGCAGACCCGAATGTACTTCCCATCGGTTCCATTATTGAGATCGATGCCGGCAGTTACTCCGGGATCTACACTGTGATGGACACCGGTTCGGCTGTGAAAGGGGAACGAATAGATATTTTCATTCCCGACTACGACGAAGCGATGCAATTTGGCAGTCGTAAGGTTGCCGTGAAAATCCTTCGGCGTGGTTGGAATCCTCAGGGAGGCCTGACAAACGCCGGTTAACCTCACACCAAGGAAAACCGTACAACAAGGCCCCAGCTTTGGGGCCTTTTTTTTTTCCCGACCAGAGTGTGAGTGTTGGGTGTTGGGTGTTGGGTGTTGGGTGTTGGGTGTTGGGTGTTGGGTGTTGGGTGTTGGGTGTTGGGTGTTGGGTGTTGGGTGTTGGCTTGACACCGACACCCGACACCCAAGACTCAACACCCCTACCTTCTGGATCCCAGCGGTAAATTGATAAAGTGACCCTCCGGAGTAACGCTTAGGGCCCCCATAGCGACAGGAACATCCGCTGTAATGTTGAAGGTAGGTCTTAATACTCCGCCAACGTTGCAGGATGGCAGAAACTCATCAAAGAATTTCGCAACTCGAGTCAAAGGGGGCATCAGCAGAGAAGCGGAGCAGAGGACCGTGCCAGCGTCATCTATAGCGCTGATCTGAACGCTGGCAGTCGCCGCGTCGGATGGGTTCACGATAGCGTAGGCGCTTCGCCTTCGGTTTAATTGAAAGCCTGCACCTCCCACTACCGGAGCGGAGAATGTCCTTGCAGGCGCTATCGCCGGAATAGTCACAGTACTAAGGATCGGTGCGGTGTCGCCAGCACGTTCCTTGCGGACAATTTCAATTGTGACGTTTGCGGGAATGGACGTTCCAAAATTTGTGAAGCGGGCCCACGCGTTCTGAGCGCCACCGAGACAAAGCAACAGATTTTTCGTAAAAAGCTACTCCCGGCACTCCTCCGCCACCGGCCTGGCCCTGGAGGGGACCAAAATCACAACCAATGTTGGCTATACCCCCACTACCATTGTAGGCGTTGAGAGAGAAATGAAACGGGGTTCCAGAGCAAGTACGTGCAAGTAGGCATCATAAGCCGGAGTGCAGGATGGAGTTAGGCATCCTTGGAGAACAATCGGTAGAATAAGTTCCGACTGAACATTGGTTTGAGCGGCTAATGGAGCGTTCCACCCCCCGATGGCCAAGACTGCGAATAGATATTGGATCCGAATGGCATTTCTCAAATGCACACACATACTTCACCTTCAGACTTCATATTAACCGCCCATTCGGTTAATGATGTATATTGTCGAGATGCTTTCCGTGGGAAAAAGTGTTTCTTATTTCACGTAATCTATCGGGGCCGCCGAAATCCGTGAACTGATAGAAAGAAGCGACCGCACATCATCCAAACCGAACAAGTAATATCCAACACCTCACACCCGAAACCCAGAACTCCAAGACCTCAAGAAAACCGGGAACCCGGAACCCGAGACTCGAAATATAATTAAGTGGTGAACCTCGATTTGGAAACCAGAATACAGAACTTGCCTGACAAGCCGGGGGTCTATCTCTTTCAAAATGAGGAAAGCAAGATCATTTACATCGGCAAGGCCAAGAATCTGAAGAACCGCGTCCGTTCTTATTTCCAGCAGGGACGGATCACTGACTCGAAGACGGACGCCATGGTGGCAGAGGTCTGCGACCTGGAGTTCCTTGTCACTGATTCCGAGCTGGAAGCATTCATGCTTGAGAGCAATCTGGTAAAACGCAACGAGCCAAAGTACAACGTCCGGCTGAAGGATGACAAGCGCTTCCTGATGATCAAGCTCACGATAAACGAGCCCTATCCTCGCGTCATGCTTACGCGGCGCGCGGCCCACGACGGCGCCCTCTACTTCGGTCCCTATCTGCCGGCTTCGCTGGCTCGCAATACCATCAAGCTGATCAACCGCCACTTCCAGCTGCGCACCTGCGACATTGAGATCGACGGCACCAGGCCAAGGCCTTGTCTGGAGTACGACATCAAACGCTGCCTGGGACCTTGTGTCGCCGGTCTTTGCACGCCCGAAGAATACAGCGCTGCCGTGCAGGACGTTATATTGCTGTTGCAGGGGAAAAACGAAGAGTTGGCTGCCAGCCTGGAGCAAAAGATGATGGCGGCCGCCGAGGAACATCGATTTGAGGCGGCCGCATTTTATCGGGACCGGCTGATCATGGTGCGCGATCTGGCCCGCACCCAGCGGATGATCAGCAGCCGGCTGGATGATGTGGATGTCTTTTCCTATCATCAGGAAGGCTCCCGGCTGGCGCTGCAACTGTTCACGCTGAGGGAGGGAAAAATCCTGGGAAAGAAAGAGTTCTTCTGGGAAGACCTGTTGACCTTCGAGCCGCCCCAGTTCCTGCGCGGGGCGCTACAGCAGTTCTATGTATCCGGAACTTTCATTCCAGCCGAAATCTACCTGCCGGTACAGATTGAGGATCAGGAGCTGATGGAGGCGTGGCTTTCTGAGCGGAGCGGCCGCCGGGTCCATATTCGCGTTCCCAGCCGAGGGGAGAAAAAGGAGTTGATCGATTTCGCTTCCAAGAACGCGAAAATTGCGTTCGACGCCCGATTCAAGATTTCTCGCTCCGGCAAGATCCAAGTGCTGCATCAGCTTCAGGAAACGCTTGACCTGGCCCAGTTGCCCTCCAGAATCGAAGCCTTCGATATTTCCAACATACAGGGACGCGAAACAGTGGCCAGTATGGTTGTCTGCATCGATGGGGTCATGGATCGAAGCCAGTATCGCAAGTTCAAGGTGCAAACCGTTTCCGGACCAGATGACTTTGCCTCCATACGAGAAGTGATTTATCGCCGTTATCGAAAAGTAGCCGCCCAGGACCGCCCCCTGCCGGACTTGATTCTAATCGACGGAGGTAAAGGGCAACTCCACGCTGCGGCCGAGGCACTGGACAAATTGAACCTGGACATTCTTTTGGCCAGCATCGCTAAACGGGAGGAGATCATTTTTGTGCGGGGCTGGGACGATCCGGTGTTGCTCGACAAAACATCGCCGGTACTGCACTTGATTCAGGAAATTCGAGACGAATCGCACCGCTTTGCCGTGACCTATCATCGCAAGCGGCGCAGCATGCGAGATTCTCAATCAGAACTGGACAGCATTGTGGGAATCGGGCAAGTACGGAAGAAAACTCTGTTGCGGCACTTCGGATCGTTGAAACGAATTCGCGACGCGTCCGAATCGGAGCTGGCCAAGGTTGTCGGTCCCAATGCAGCAAAGGCGGTCAAGGAAGGACTGTCTTGAATTGCGGATTGCGGATTTCGGATTTCGGATTGCGGATTGCCAATTGCGGATTGCGGATTTCGGATTGCGGATTGCGGAATGCGGTTTTACGATTACGGATTGCCGACTGAAGCTCCTTGGTGTCCGCTGTGCTACTAACCGTCAAATCCTTTACGGGCCGCAAAGGTTCATACGCTCGCCGTGTCTCCGTGTCCCCGTGTCGCCAACGTTTTAGTTGCGGCTCCGTCACGCTAGGTCCTTGGTGGTGGAAAAAGCCTTGACCACAAAGGACACAGTGGACACAACGAAATCGTCAATCCGAAATCCGAAATCCGCGCCATCCGGCCTTCCTAAAGAGTTTTTGCTGAAATAGTGGGGTTGTAAGGAAAAAACCGCCCCGGCTCACCGCGTGTCTTCCGATACAAGTTTCGAATGGTGCGGATCTGCCCCCAGTGCATGGTCAGGTGCAGCAACTGGTGAAAGCCCAGGAAATGTGCCGGCTGTCGAGCCCAAGCCGCGTAGGCAATCGCGGTCCGCTCTTGCAATCCGGCCACAGTGGTGACACGCAACGCCGTAATAAATCGAGTGTACAGCTCCTCCAGCTCCTTCAGGTTCCGATCAAAATCCAGTGGTACCGAATCGATGAGCTGCTGATCGGTCGCAGAAATTTCGATTGGCATTGGCTCACCATGCGCGAGACTGGCCAGATGCCACTGTGCCTCAATGCGGAGATGTCTGACGATCACGTTAATGGAATTCGACTCTGGAACCAGCCGCCAGTTGACCTCCTCAGTGGTCATATCTTTGAGGTCGTCCTTGAAATGCTCCCAGGCGAACTCATTCATGTCGATCAACGGTTGCAGAACCTGATCCATGAACTGTCTCCTTCTACTCGTCTTTCCATTTACCGCTTAGGAACGCCAACGAGGTCTCGACGAATTGTGCGGCCATGTCTCCGAAGATGGGGCCATGCCCGCCGTTTGGGATGATCCAGAGGTGCGAGCGAGGGATCGCGGTGAACATTTCCAGTGCGACGTTCACCGGGTACAGCGGATCACGGTCGCCATGCACAATTAAGGTGCGGGCTGTAATCGTTGACAGATAAGGGGGCGTGAAGTTCATGTCATCGTAGCTATCCTTGAACGCATTCGCCTGCCTCCAGAGTGTACGGATTTGTTCATCGCCATGCTTGTGCCATTGCCGCATTTGCCGCCACTCTTCATCGGTTCGATTTTCAGGAGTCAGCTTCCGCATGATAGAGCGCGCTTGCTCTGGAAAGTACGGCGTTGCGCTAACGAGCACCATTGCCTCCACTCGACTTGGCTGCTGAGTGGCGTTGTGGAGGAGAGTCTTGGCTCCCAGGCTCATGCCAATCGCCTTGAATCGTTTGATTCCCAGCCGGTCGAGCAGCGCGAACACGTCCAGCGCCGATTGCCGGAAAGTGAACTCCCTGGACGGATTGGTCGAGCCACCGTGGCCGCGCAGGTCCGGTATGATCAGCCGAAGCCCCGTTGGGGGTTCCTTGAAGATCAGGTCCCAATTGACGCCCGCGCCGCCCCCGCCGTGCAGCAGGACCAGCGACTCCCCTTCACCTCGAATCCGGTAATACATCTCGAAGCCGTTGATTGGCTCCGTATGTCCGGATGTCGATGATGTTTTCATTTGCTTCAGACGTTCTCAGGACGTATGAAAAATCGGAATCAAAACGGCCGTCTTGGTCCTGAATGGGTGCTCCACTGAATGCTTGACCCGCTGCGCTCCTTGCGTCGAGGGGCCGACTACTGCGCTCGTTTTGCAGTGCCGCTGAGATACGTGGCAAAGTTGGTGGTTCCTGGAGGCGCAATTTCAAACATCAGAGCAAGCGTGCCGTCCGCATTTAGCGTATACGAGTATCGGAAGCTCGGCTGATTTGAAATCGGCTCGCTGAGGAATACAGCACGCGCTGGGTTCTCTGCAGCCGTCACAGTGTATCTAATCACATGACCTTCGGAATCGTAAAAATCGGCCCTGAGCCGCCTGGTCGGATCTTTGTAGATAACGGTGAGATCTTCGTGTCTGCCGGCAGGGGAAATCGACTCGTTGCGGCGAACAAGCACGCGGAGATTAAGATCTGAAAAAAATTTCATGTGGCCGACTGATTCACCCGGTCTGCCAGTACCGCGCGCCTCCCACTCACCCGCCAAGAACGCCAGTTCAGGAAAGGGAACCGATCCGGCGGGAGAAGAGCCGGCCCGTGCGACGGAAGCGTAGCTCGAGAAGAATAAGATCACCGCAGTCGCTATTGTGGCCTTCTTCATAGCACTCCTTGTTACTCCAGCCTAACGCCGGGCCATCAGTCGCGCGCCAAGAGAACGCAGGCACACTTTAATTCTAAAGGGCCTATTTTTTCAATTCGCGGTGTAACGCCGCGACAAGAAAAGAATCTGAACCGCGCCGTGAGGGTGCGCCGGGAGAGTATCTGTAAATGCCTCGGCACCCACAAAATGCTCTGAACCAGCAGCAACTTAGAAAAATTTCGGCGAATCTAGTTAGATCCTCCGTGCGCGCCCTCACGGGCGCGGTTCTGTTTTTTTCTCACGTTCTGACCCCGCGCCGGGAAAATGTTTGTTGGTGCCTTGGCGCCTACAAAGGCAATCGGACGATTTCTGATCTGATGACTGATGACTGATGACTGATGACCGATGACTGATGACGCCTTGGTTGCGGCCGTCAAGGCCGCTTTGCCACCTTTTCGGCCGCCAAGCCGGGCGGCTCAAAGCAGCGGCGGCAGCGAGCTTCATAAGCGCCTTCAGCGCCGACCACGATGCGTTCGGTGCTGTCTATGAGCCGCTGGGTGTAATTGGCGGGATTCCCGCAGCGGACACAAATGGCCAGCGTCTTGGTGATGTATTCGGCGACGGCCAGAAGTTGCGGAACCGGCTCGAAGGGTCGCGCCAAGTAATCCTTGTCCAGACCGGCCACGATGACGCGCTTCCCCATGTTGGCCAGCTTGTCGCACACAGCCACTATACCTTCGTCAAAAAACTGCACTTCATCTATCCCCACGACCTCGGTTCGAGATTCCACCGCCTCCCAAACTTCCTGGGAATTGGAAACAGACTGGGATTTGATTCGAAGCTCGCTATGCGAAACGATGTGGTCGATATCAAACCGGTCATCTATCCGGGGCTTAAAGATCTGCACCCGTTGCCGGCCGATCTGGGCGCGGCGCAGCCGGCGAATCAACTCTTCACTCTTTCCGCTGAACATGCTGCCGCAGATGACTTCGACCCATCCGACGTTGCCGCGAATAATGCTATTCATAAGCCTTCTTGTTGTAAAAGGGCGCAAACGCGCAGATCAGCGCGATCACAAACGAATGCTTTCGGGTCAGAATGTCGCGGGTGAGCACGCCCCAGGCTCCCTGTTTGCTCCGAATATCGGTTTCTTTGGCGAACCGATCGATGGCAATGCCGAGTTCGATTCCTCGATCGATGACCGTGTTGGCGATCTTCTGCGGAACCAGAATGTTGCCGCTGCTGCCAAAGTAACCGCGGTGGCCGTCGGTAACGTAGGCCCAGCTCTGAAGAAACGTTATGCGCTTCGCTCGCTCCTGCACCACATGAAATCCGCCTTCCATCCCGACATAAAATTCCGCTTCGTTCTTCTCTTTTTTCAACTGCAAAATTAGGGATTCCGCACGGTTCTGCGCGCCCTCCATCAGTTCCTTAAGGGAAGTGGGCATTTGCGGGGCGCTCCCTCCGGCGTCATAGGAGAGGTACTCGATGACATCATCATCCCGTGCGAGTTGGGACCGGAACAGCTCAAACGCTTCTTTTACGGCCTCTATCTTCGGTTCTCGCAGCGTGCCGATGGCAATCTTCATTTGGACGGAATCTTAATGCCCGCCTCCAGTGTCGGTCAAGAAATCCACTAGTTGCGGATTTCCGATTACGGATTGCGGATTTCGGATTGCGGACTTCCGATTGCGGATTGGGGATTGGGGATTTCGGATTGCGGATTGGGGATTTCGGATTGCGGATTGGGGGCTTCGGGATGTCCGCTGTCCGTGGTCAGTTGTTCCAGAAACCAAGAACAACAAGTCGAACAACGGACTACGGACAATTGAATCCAATCCTCAATCCGAAATCCTCAATCCGAAATTGGAAATCCGCAATCCGAAATCCGCAATCCGCAATCCGCAATCCGCAATCCGCAATCCGAAATTGGAAATCCGCGATCCCCAATCCGAAATCCGCAATCCTCAATCCGTAATCCGAAATCCGCAATCCGAAATCTGCAATCCACAATCGGAAATCCGCAATCCGCAATTCAGGAGAGCCGTTCGCGCACTTTCTGGTTCACGGTTTTGCCGTCAACAGCCCGCCCCTGGAAGCATTTCATCACTGCTTTCATCACTGCACCCATGTCGCGGGCAGAGCTTGCTCCTGTCTCCTGAATGGCGGCGGCAATGGCCGCATCGACTTCGTCCACTGAAGGGGCGGCAGGAAGATAGTGCTCGATCAAAGTGATCTCTTGAAGCTCTTTACTTGCCAGCTCCGGGCGGCTTCCTTTTTCATACTGCTCGGCTGCGTCCCGGCGTTGCTTTATCAGGGTGCCAAGGACCTTGATAGCCTCCTCATCGGAAAGCGGATGACCGATCTCTATTTCCTTATTCTTGACGGAAGCTTTGACCATGCGCAGCACACTGACGCGAAGCGCTTCCTTTTGCTTCATTGCCGATTTCAAATCTTCATCGAATTTATCGCGCAGTCTCATAGTTTTATCAGTCCCGAGTCTTTTGTCTTTTCTCTTCACCACCAAGCACACGACGGACACCACGCCGAATTCATTTTCTAATTACGACTCACGGAAAGAGTCTCCGCAATCGAGAAACTTGAAACCCGAAACTTGAAACCCGAGATCCGGGAATCCGCACCTCAAGAATTTAATCAGATAAGAGTTTCAACATGTGATCATGCACTTTCCCGTTGCTGGCGACAAACTCCTCATCATAAATGCTCGACTGGACGCCTCGGTAATTGGTCACCGTTCCCCCCGCCTCGCGCACCATAAGGCTGCCTGCAGCCACGTCCCACGGATTCAGGTGCGGTTCCCAATATCCATCAAAGCGGCCCGCTGCAACGTAAGCCAGATCCAAGGCAGCCGAGCCGTCACGCCGCACCGCACGGGCCGCCTTGAGAAAACGAGTAAAATGCTCTAGGTTTCTGTGAGGTGGAGTTCTAACGTCGTAAGGAAATCCGGTCACCGTCAGCGCCTCTCCCAGGTCCTCGACTGCCGAAACCCGAAGTTCCTTTCCGTTAAGTTTCGTCCCCTCGCCCTCAATCACGGTAAACATTTCCTTCAGAGGCGGATGGTAAACGACACCGGCCGTTACCACTCCTCCTACTTCAACCGCGATCGAGACGGAGTATATGGGGTAGCCGTGCGCGTAGTTGGTAGTGCCGTCCAACGGGTCGATGATCCATTTGTACGAGCTCTCTTTGCTCGATGCGTCCCCGTAAGCATTTTCTTCGGCCAGAATGGCATGCCCAGGAAAGTTCCTGCAGATGTAATCGACGATGACTCGCTCCGATTTCAGATCCATTTCCGTCACCAGATCGATGGCCGTCCCCTTTTTCTTAATCTCGAAAGTCCCGCCGAACCTGCCTTCCAGGACCGCGCCTCCCAGGCGGGCTGCTTCGCAGGCGACTTCCAGCAGGTTTTCAGGCCTTTCCATGATGTTTTGACGCGGGGACGCGGCGATTGTTACAGGACTTAGGTCTCCGCATCTCCCTGTCCCCCTGTCCCCGCGTCTCCGGGTCCCTGTGTCCCCGCGTCCCTTAACGTCGCGATGGCCTGAGCCGCAATTCCTTCGCCGCGCCCGATCATTCCTGAGCCTTCGAACGTAGTGGCCTTGAGGCCCACCTGCGATACGGAAATATTCAACGCCGATGCAATATTTTGTTTCATGCTCTGACGGAAGGGAGCGATTCGCGGAGCTTCCATCAAGAGCATCGAATCGATGTTGGCCACTTCAAAGCCATATTGATGAATTTTCGCAGCCACTTGCTTCAGGAGTTCGAGACTGGAAATATTTTTGAACCGCGGATCCGAATCGGGGAAATAGTAGCCGATGTCCTCCAGGCCCGCGGCGCCCAGCAGAGCGTCGCAGATGGCATGCAGCACCACATCGGCGTCCGAATGGCCCTCCAAACCGCGTTCGTAACGGATCTCCACGCCACCCAAAATTAGTTTGCGTCCCGAAACCAGACGATGGAAATCGAATCCAATACCGGTTCGAATCATGTTTCCGACTGTGAATTAGATTTCATTTATGATCAGGCGCCTCCAATTTCATCTGACTCAGCAGATACTCCGCATAGTGGAAGTCTTCCGCAAGGGTGATCTTGATATTGCGTTGATCTCCCTGCACGGCTGCCACCGGGACACCGGCAAATTCAAGCATAGAGGCTTCGTCTGTCCAAGTCCGGTCTTGAGGCACAGACTGAAAAATTTCAATCAAAATCTCCCGTCGAAAAGCCTGCGGAGTCTGGGCGCGATAGATTTGCTCTCGACTCAAGGTCCGAATCACCCGGCCCTGGGAGACTTCTTTGAGTGTCTCGGACACAGGAGCCACGGGAATTGACGCTCCCTGTTCTGCTGCGCTATCTATCAAACGATCCACCAGTTGTGGCGAAAAAAACGGACGCGCGGCGTCATGAATCAGCACGATCTGCGCGTCAAGTGACACACGTTCCAATCCTGCTTTAACGGAATCCTGGCGTCTTGGCCCGCCGGTGACCCACTTCACCTCGGAGCCGTCGGGTAACAATTCCCGGAAATTGCCTGCTTTATCGCGGGGGACTACCAGCAAGATCTCATTGACCTTTTCCATTTTTTGAAAGACATGGAGCGACCACAAGAATAGGGGAATGCCTCCCAGGTGGAGAAGCTGCTTGGGAATCTCCGATTTGATGCGAGAACCGCTGCCCGCTGCCACCACAACTGCAGAGCACTTCATTGCTTAAGACGGGTGTCGGGCCTCGCGGGCCAGGAAACGGGTGTCGCGTGCCGGGTGCCGGCTGTCGGGTGCTGGGTGTCGGGTGCCGGGTGCCGGGGGTCGGGTGTCAGGCGTCGCATGTCCGGCGTCGCGCGTCGCGCACCGGCTCGGTGGTAGGGACGCCAATCGACCGTAGCAACTGCGTTCAACGATGCAGAGGGGAAAGAAGAGGAACGAACAATTGACGAAGAAACGATCAGAATTAATGACAACGCAAGCAACCGTAGACTAAACCGATTCCCCGACACCCGACAACCGATCCCCGACACCTTCAAGCCTACATCTGGCTCTGGACTCGGTGGTCTCGATCAAACTCAACCCGGTTGTCAGACAACTCCGCAAATTTTCCAAAGATCATCTTGCCTGCGGTTGTCTGAAGAACGCTGGTGACCAGAATATCTATCGTCTTGCCGATCATCTTGCGTGCGTTGTCTACGACGACCATGGTGCCGTCGTCCAAATAAGCGACGCCCTGGTTGTATTCCTTTCCCTCTTTCAGGATGAATACGCGCATGCTTTCCCCCGGGAGAACCACCGGTTTGATCGCATTGGCAAGCTCGTTGATGTTAAGAACCTCAACGCCTCGCAGTTGCGCCACCTTGTTCAGGTTGAAATCATTGGTGACGATCTTGGCGCCGGTCCGGCGTGCCAACTCAATCAACTTCATATCTACCTCGCGGATTTCCGGAAAATCCGTTTCCAGGATCTGAACGTTGATAGTTGCCTTCTTCTGGATCTTTTGAAGAATATCCAATCCTCTTCGACCTCGATTGCGTTTAATGGAATCGGCCGAATCAGCGACCAGTTGGAGCTCGCGCAAAACGAACTGGGGAACCAGGATCTGACCTTCCAGAAAGCCTGTTTCGATGATATCGGCGACTCGCCCATCGATAATGACGCTGGTATCGAGAATCTTGGCGAATTTCCTTCCGCTGCGATCTCCTAGAAATTCGTCTAAACTGAGATTTTCTCCTTTCGCCACCCCCAGGATCAGTCCCACATAGGTCATAAACGCCAGAATCAACACCTGCAAAAATGTGGCGCTCGGCGGGTCAAAAAAGGTCATGCGCGAAAGCACCAGGCTGATCAGGCTGGCGCCGAGAATACCGGCGATGGAGCCAACAGCCGCGCCCACCAGCATTTTTAGCGACAATCGACGAACCCGAAGTTCAAAAACAACAATGGCAGCGCCCAGTAAACCGCCAAAAATCAAGGAATGAGGCACAGCAGGAAGAGAAAAAGGGCGGAAATAATAGCTGGTTGCGGCCATGATAGCTACAAAGAGCGCTCTCAAAAGCCAAAGGCCCATAGGTTTCACCTCTTCGTACCGAACATTGAATTTTGATCTCTAAGACTTTTCAAACAGAAACGATCCTCACCGTATGATAAAAGATTTCTATGATTTTTGCAAATGATTTAAATCATTGAGGTTACGGCACTGGCCCCTGCCGCTGTGGCACGAGAGGGGCCGGGTCATGGCCTTACGTGCTGGAAGTCCTTCAAATGGTGGGTTTTCGATCTGCGCCGCTATTTTATTTTCTGAAGACCAGGGCCAGGGGAACGCGCAGGCCTGGGAACGTCGAGCTGACCAGCTCCTCACTTCCGGCAAATGACTTCGCTTCGGAATAGCCGCCTTCCGCCAGACGATGGACAATTACGGTCTTTCCTTTCGGATCCACAATCCAGTACTCCGCTACACCGAACTTGGCGTACAGTTTCAGCTTGAGATCCCGGTCTATTTTCTTTGTGCTTTCCGAAAGGATTTCGACAATCAGGTCAGGAGGGCCTGCAATGTATTTTTCCAGCAGGATCGAAGCCCTCGCCGTGGACACGAAGACCAGATCGGGGACCACCACATTGATATCTGAGAGAACAACGTCGACAGGGGCATCATAAATCTTCCCCAGATTGTGGCCTTCAACAAACTCCACCAAGATTCTCTGCAGGTTCCGAGAGATATCCTGATGATAAAGGGCTGGAGAGGGCGTCAGGTAATGTTCTCCCTCGATGATCTGATGTCGATTCCTGTCGTAGGGAAACAAGAGGTAGTCGTCGTAGGTGAACTGGATTGCCTTCTTTGCCATAGCTCGGTGCAATTATATCGCGGGCTTTGTGCTTTCCGTGAAATGTGAGTACTAATTCACAATGAGATTCGGAAAAGATAGGAATTCACACATAGATTCGCGCCACACGCGCTCCTACTGCACAAAGCACCTCATAAGGCACTGTACCTAGCTCACTGGCTAGACCAGCCGCATCCCTGCGATCATCAATAATCGCAAACTCGGTCTGGAGGTCCGCCTCTGCGGCAGTCACATCCACTACAGTCATATCCATGGTTACAGTCCCCAAAACCCGACAGGCTTTGCCGCCCGCCAACACATAACCGGCGTTGGATAGCTTTCGTGAAAATCCATCGGCATAACCGACGGCGAGCGCGGCCAGGCGCGCCGGACGATCCGTCACGAAGGTTCTCAGATAGGATATGGGAGTTCCGGCAGGTACGTCCTGAATCTGCAGCGCCCGAACCTTCCAGGAGAGCACCGGTCTCACATCAATCTCCAACCGCTCCGGAATGGGGTTGTACCCGTAAAGAATCAAACCCACACGCACCAGATCAAACCACGCTTCGGGGAATCGCAGGCCTCCACTGCTGGCCAGATGACGCGTAACGAACCCGCGCCCGCTGGTGGCTGACTTGAAGCGTTCCAGTTGGAGCCGGGAAAACGTCTCATCGAGCTCGTCGGCAGACGAAAAATGAGAGTAGGCGCCCGTGATCCGGACATTACTGTGCGCGATCCACTGGCTGGCCAAACTCAGGTCTGCGTCGGAAAGACCGAGCCGGTTCATACCCGAGTTGTAGTTCAAGTGAGCTTGAAAAGGGAGGCCCAAAGCAGCCAGCCGCTTGCATTCCTCGAGGGAATGGATGCCGATAGTTAGCTCGTGTTCGGCTGCAACCCGTTCTTGGGAAGGAGGGACTCCGCACAGCAATAGAATCTCCGAATCAATTCCGTTCTGTCGCAGCTCCATTCCCTCCTCCACGGTGGCGACCGCAAAATGACGAACAGCGAGATTCTGAAGAAACTGCGAAATGGCAACAGCGCCATGTCCGTATGCCTGGGCTTTCACTACGCAGCACACATCCACCCGCGGCCAGCCGATGTGCCGGCGAATTTGCTGCAGGTTTTGTTCCAGACGGGAAAGGGAAATCTCTGCCCAGCAGGGGCGAACGCCGGGAGGGAGGTGGGAACTCACGCTTCTCTCAGATTTTCAAACTTTGTATATTCACCCAGAAACACTAACTTGGCCAGTCCCGTTGGGCCGTTCCGCTGCTTTCCGATAATCACTTCCACAATTCGATCGTCGCCAAAGTCTTCTGAGTCATCAGAGCGGATGGAAGGCTTGTAGAGGAACATTACCAAATCTGCGTCCTGCTCAATGGAACCGCTTTCTCGTAAGTCGGACAACTGCGGCCGATGGTCTCCGCGACGCTGTTCGGGCGCGCGACTCAACTGGGAGACGGCAACGACCGGTATATTCAACTCCTTGGCCAGACCCTTGAGTGACCGGGAAATGGCCGAGATCTCCAACTGGCGGTTCTCATAGCGCCCTCGTCCGGACATCAACTGCAAGTAGTCCACAACTAGCATACCCAGGCCCACGTCCGCTTTGAGACGGCGGGCTTTGGACCGCATTTCCACTATGGAGATGCCCGGGGTGTCGTCGATATAGATCTTCGCCTCCGACAGCTTTTCCGCGGCCACCACGATTTTCTTGATTCCCTCTCTTCCCAAGGTGCCGTTTCTTACCTGAGATGCGTTCACCCGAGCTTCGGAACAGAGGATACGGTTGACCAGTTGCGTGCCGGCCATTTCGAGGCTGAACACCCCGATGACCAATCTCTGCCGCAACGCGGCGTGCGCAGCCACATTGAGGCAGAAGCTTGTCTTCCCCAGGCCAGGGCGGGCCGCCACAATCACCAGATCGGAGGGCTGGAAACCTGAGGTGAGAGAATCGATCTCGTAGAAACCGGTTCCCACGCCGGTTACCAGTTCCTGGCGACCGGCACGCTGCTCAATGCCGGTGATGGAACTCTTCAATAATTCGCTGAGCTCGACAAAACCGGATTCGACGTTGTCTTCACTGATTTCGAAAATCGATTTTTCCGCCTGCTCCAGGATGTCAAGGGCGTCCTCCTCGGTACTGAAACTTCGCAGGATTATCTCGTTGGCCGAGTAAATCAATCGACGCAGAATCGACTTGTCTTTAACAATGCGCGCATAGTGTTCAATGTTTCTGGTCCGTGGGACACCGTCGACAAGCGAAGAAACGTAGCCAGCTCCTCCTACCGCTTCCAGCTCACCGGCACGGATCAGTTCATCTTTCAGGGTGATCAGATCAATAGGCCGCGAGGTTGCAGAGAGTCCTTCCATCCGCGCGTAAATTTTCCTGTGGCCGTCCAGATAAAAGTCGTCCTTGGAAAGAAATTCTGCCGCGTGGTTGAAGAGACCATCATCCAGCAGGATTGCCCCCAGCACCGAGCGCTCGGCGTCCAAGTTATGCGGAAGCGTCTTTTCCAGAGTTACATCTTTTGTGGCCATTCTAGATCACGAGGTGCAGCAGCGGGAAACGCACCGGCTCTGCAATGTCGGCTGGAATCTATCTTAGGAAATTTTCAATAGAAATGCGCGCCAGATTTCAAAGGAGAGAACAATTTCTGTGGGAAAGGTTGTGGAAATTACTTAATTTCTGTGGAAAGGCAGTGGGAAATTTCCAATGTCGAATTACGAATGTCGAATTACGAATGCAATGGATAACGAATCAGAACGTTGAATTCGAACTCCCGGCATTCGACATTCGCAATTCGACGTTTACTCTTCTTCCTTTTTCTTGCGCGAACTCTTCCTTTCTTTCTTTTCTCTTTTCCTTTCCTTTCGTTCAGTTCTTTCCGGCGCAGCCTCAAGAGATTCTTCCTGCTTTGGTTCTGGCGCCGGCGCTTCTTCCGGCGGCGGCGCTGCGCGACGCTCCCGAATCCCTTCACTCTCCTTCTGACTTTCTCCTACTACGTACAGGGGAAATTCAACGAGCACTTCGCGGTGAAGCCGGACAGGGACCTTATAATGGCCCAGCGCCTTGAGCGGCTCGCGCATTTGAATTTTGCGCTTGTCGATCCTGATGCCCCTGGCTGCCAGAAGCTCCGAAACGTTGGCTGCCGTGACCGAACCAAACAGGGCGCCGCTCTCGCCGGCCTTGCGGCTCACGATAGCCTCCAGTTTTTCAAGCTCGGCAGCGACGATCTCAGAATCCGACTTTTCCTTCTGCTCGCGCAAGGCAAGCGCCTCTTTCTGCACTTCGAAAGTCTTCACATTACCGGGGGTAAAAGGCATGGCCAGTTTCCGCCGCAGTAAGTAGTTTCGAGCAAAGCCGTCTGACACCTTGACGACTTCGCCCCGCTTTCCCACGTTGTCGACGTCTTCTCTAAGAATAATTTCCATTCGTCAACACTCCCAATTGCGGATTGCGGATTTAGGATTGCGGATTTTCCGATTGCGGAATTCGGATTTCGGATTGCGGATTGGGGTTGGCAGAGCCGCTCAAAATTATATATCAATCCGCAGTTCCAAATCCGCAATCCGCAATCCGAAATACGCAATCCGAAATCGATCAGTCCGCGGTGTAATGAAGCAGCGCCAGGTGGCGTGCCCTCTTGAGCGCTTCGGTCAATTTGCGCTGGTGCGTAGCGCAGACGCCCGAAATCCGCCGCGGAAGTATCTTGCCCCGCTCCGGAATAAAAGGCGCCAGCAGCCTCTGATCCTTATAATCAATATAGTCAATTTTCTCGGCGCAAAACTTGCAAAAACGTTTGCGCCGGACCAGGAAACGTTTTGGGCCCTGAGTCTTGCTGTCGGCAGAATGAGATCCGCGGCCCTTGGAATGAAATGCCATCGTTTACTCCATTGGGGCGCCTTCTATCTCCTGCGCCACTGGTCTTGACTGGGCGCGGGATTTCCCGCGCCGCGCTTTCTTCTTTTCGCGCCGCGCCTTGAGCTTCTGCTGGCGCTTCAAGTCTTCATCCACGCGAACGGATAAAAACCGGATGACAGAATCAGTAACTCGGAATCGTCTCTCCAGTTCAGTCACAGCTTCCCCGTTGTCTTCCACGGTAAAAACAGTGTAGTAACCTTCCTTGAATTTCTTTATCGGGTAGGCGAGAGAACGCTTTCCCCACGAGTCCACCTTCACGATCTTTCCCTTCTTGGACTCTGCGCTTTTCTTCATCTGCTCGACCAGCACATTCAAATCATCCTCGCTCAGGTTGGGAGCGGCGACAAAAACCACTTCGTACGTTCTCATAGAGAGATTATCCCTCAATTACGAAAAATAAAAAGTATATCAAAAGGCGCCGAAGTTTCTGAATGATTTTCCGCTACCGCAGGAAAATGAACGTTACCGCTACAAACAACGGAATTAAGACCAGGCCGCTGTACAACATGTAACCAAAGAAGCCTGGCATCTTCAGTCCACTCTCCTCAGCCACGGAGCGCACCATAAAATTGGGCGCGTTGCCGATGTAAGTATTCGCCCCCATAAAAACAGAACCCAGGCTGATGGCCCGCAGCAGTGCGTGGGACACGCCGGCCACTTCGTTGGGGCCGGGCAATCCACGAGCCAAATTCAGGAAGACCAGGTACGTGGGAGTGTTGTCCAGAAACGACGACAGCCCCCCACAAGCCCAGAAGAACTGCCACGGCTCGCGGAGATCGATTCCCTGCGCCCGCGCCCTCAGCACATCAAGCGCTGGGATCATGGTCAAGAAGATTCCAAGAAAGAGAACGGTTACTTCAACGATCGGATAAAAGGTAAATCTGTGGGCACTGTAAAGTTCCTTTGGGGTGATTTTCAGGCTCAGCAACAAGGCGACAACCATCACCGCCTCTCGCAGCGGAGGGTGAAGAAACGCCACGGACAGGACGATAGTCAAAAGAAACAAGAAATTGAAAGAGCCGGCCAGGCGGAGCGGCTGGACTTGGAGCTTGTCCAGCTTCAAAGCAGCCATCGGCTCCCGGCCCATCATCACCGTGTCCCAGACAAAGTAAATCAACAGCAAAGTCGCCGTCATGGAGATCCACTCCGGGAGCAAACGAAGTGTCCAGCCGAAGGGGACTCCCTCAAGATAGCCCACAAATAAAGGGGGGTCGCCCAGTGGAGTAAGAGACCCCCCGATGTTGCTCACAAGAAAAATAAAAAAGACAATGGTGTGCACCGTGTGAGTGCGCTCGCTGTTGGTCTTAAGCAGGCACCTGATCAGGAGCAACGAGGCTCCAGTGGTGCCGATCAAAGATGCGAGAACAGCCCCCACTGCCAGAAAAGCTGTGTTGGTCTGCGGGGTGGCCCTCAAATCGCCCGTAAGCAGTATTCCGCCCGCAACCACGTAGAGAGAGGCAAGCAGGATTATGAAAGAGATGAACTCGGCGCCAGTTTCCAAAAGCGAGTGAGGATCTCGCTTCAAATAGTAGATCAGCACGGGAGTGCCCACTATCAAGGAAACCCACAACTTATTCAGATTCTTCGACCACCAAACGGTGGAAACCAGCGGGAACAGAGCGATCGCAAGCAACATCAAAATAAAAGGTAGGGTCCAGAGGGGGGAAAGTCCGGGGTGTGTGCCGCTGATCTCCGCGCCGCCCGGCGAAAATCCGATGGAGGTCGCAACTGGCAGTTGAGCGGCCCAAGGGGTTTCTATTTGCATGCCGGATGCGCTGACGA
>DASXTB010000316.1:0-15670 GCA_036505615.1 Acidobacteriota bacterium | reverse complement strand
GGGGTCAGGTCTTGAGAATTTAAATCTGAATTCTGAAGACTAAACGCATCCCGAGGGCCGGTCACTATGCTGGACAACTTGTCTGTCAAACTGCAGCGCGTTCTAAAGGACCTGAAAGGCGAAGGCAAGCTTTCGGAGGCCCACATTGACGCAGCGATGCGTGAAATTCGCATCGCTCTCCTGGAAGCAGACGTTAACTTCAAGGTAGTGAAGGAATTTGTGGCCCGGATCAAAGCAAAATCTCTGGGGCAGGAAGTGATGACCAGCCTCACGCCCGGCCAGCAGGTGGTCAAAATCGTCCGGGACGAGTTGAGCGAGCTTTTGGGGAAGGAAAACCAGGGGCTGAACTTTTCCAAGACGCCTCCGACGGTCATCCTAATGGCGGGTCTGCAGGGGTCTGGGAAAACCACCACTACCGGCAAACTGGCTCGCCTGCTGAAAAAGAATAATCGGCGGCCCGTGATGGTTTCTGTAGATGTGTACCGTCCCGCTGCTCGGGAACAACTGTCCATCATCGGCAGAGAAATACAAATTCCGGTGCTGGAAACCGACTCCGGCGACCCCTTTGCAATATGCCAGCAGGCGCTCACCCAGGCTCGCAATGTCGGCTACGATGTCCTGGTGGTAGATACCGCCGGACGACTTCACGTCGATCAGGAGTTGATGGACGAGTTGAAGGAAATCAAACGCCGCATGCAGCCCGGCGAGACGCTGCTGGTGGCCGATGCCATGACCGGCCAGGACGCCGTCAATAGCGCTCGCGACTTCAACGATCAGGTAGGGCTGACGGGCGTGATTCTCACCAAGATGGACGGCGATACCCGAGGCGGCGCAGCACTCTCCATCAAATCCGTTACCGGACAGCCGATCAAGTTCATCGGAGTAGGCGAGAAATTTGATGCCCTGGAGCCTTTCTACCCGGATCGCATGGCGGGACGAATTCTCGGAATGGGTGATGTGCTTTCGCTGATTGAAAAAGCCGAAGAAGCCGTCGATCAGGAAAACGCGCTTCGAATGGTGGAAAAAATTCGCCAGGATTCCTTTACCTTGGAGGACTTCCGTGACCAATTACGGCAAATCCGAAAGCTTGGTCCTCTGGATCAGCTGCTGAAAATGTTCCCCAATGTCGGTCCTCTCAAAGGTATCGGCAGGATGCAGGTAGACGAGAAGGAGCTCTCGCACATCGAGGCAATCATCAACTCGATGACGTCCCGGGAGCGGGAAAATTACAAGATCATTAATGGCTCGCGAAGGAAGCGGATCGCCAAAGGAAGCGGCTGTTCGGTGCAGCAGGTAAATCAACTGCTGAAGCAGTACGATCAGGCACGCAAAATGATGCGTCAGTTAAGCGGCGGAATGCTCGGTAAAAGGTTGGGGAAATTAAATTTTCCGTTTTAATAATGATTTGTTAGAATTTAGCTATCTCATTCAACTTAGAGGAGGAAGATTGTTAAAAATTCGATTGTCCCGGCAGGGGGCAAAGAAGAAGCCTTTTTACCGCGTCGTCGTGGCAGAGAAGTCCTCGGCGCGTGACGGAAGGTTTTTAGAGATCGTAGGTCATTATGATCCACGCAAGAGCCCTGCGGCGGTTGATCTAAGGCTGGACCGCGTGGATCACTGGATCAAGTCTGGAGCGCAACCTTCAGACACAGTGAAAACGTTGATTGCGAGGGTCAAGAACGCAGAGGCAAAGCCGGAAGCGACGCGGGCAGAAGCGTAGCACTTCTCAACCTCGTGTTTCAAACCGCAGTGGAAGGGATCCAGGTGCACCGGAGGAGGTCCTATGCCCATGAAGGAGCTCATCGAGGAGATTGCAAAGGCTTTGGTTGATAGTCCCGAGCAAGTGACCGTGACAGAAGTCGAAGGGGAACAAACAACGGTGTTAGAACTTCGAGTCGCCCAGACGGACCTGGGCAAGGTGATAGGAAAGCAGGGGCGTACAGCGCGGGCGATTCGGACCCTTCTGGGCGCGGCGGGTATGAAGCTGCGCAAACGATTCGTGCTTGAAATCCTCGAGTGAGAATTCATGGGTCGTCGTGGGGCGCGTCCGTGCCCCTCACGGACTCAAAGGTGAGATTTCAGTGCAGGATCTCACCGATTTCCCGCACCGCTTCTCGCCAGATAATGTCCTATTCCTTCAGACCCACGGTGGCGACCCGCTTCCAGTGCGCATCGAAAGGTCTCGCCGCCACAAGCGGTCCTGGATTCTGAAGCTGGAAGGTATTGAAGACCGGGATGCATCCGAGGCGCTCAGGAATCGGGATCTGCTCATTCCGGAAAGCGCCCTGCAGATGTTGCCTGAAAACTGCTACTACGCTTTCCATCTGATGGGATGTGAAGTAGTGGACCTGTCCGAGCAACCCTTGGGGACTGTGACCGGTGTTTTGGAATCGGGCGGGGGGGCGCTGCTTGAAGTGCAGGGCCCGGAAGGAGAAATATTAATCCCCATGGTTGAAGGTATCGTGGTTGTCCTGGATGTCCGATCCCGCCGCATTCAAGTGAATCCGCCGCCCGGATTGGTTGGCTTAAACTCTTGATCTGATGAAGGTAGCGATTCTCACCATCTTCCCTGAGATGTTTACAGGGATTTTTAGTTTTGGTATCATCCGCGTTTCCCGCGACGCAGACAAAGTGGGAATCGACGTGGTCAATCTTCGCGATTTCACCCACGATCGACACCATAGCGTCGATGATCGGCCTTACGGGGGCGGGGAGGGGATGGTTCTCAAGCCTGAGCCGATCTTTGAGGCAGTGGAAGAGATCGAGCAGCGTTGGAACGTGACTGCCCGCCGGGTGCTTTTGAGTCCGCAGGGTACTCCTTTCGATCAGCGAACGGCTCGTCAACTGGCAGAGGAGAACGCGCTGATTTTGATCTGCGGTCGTTATGAAGGCGTAGACCAGCGAGTGGTGGATCACCTGATTGACGATGAGATCTCGATCGGGGATTTTGTTGTTTCCGGCGGCGAGATTCCGGCCATGCTTGTGGTGGACGCGGTGGTAAGGCTGCTGCCAGGCGCCACGGGAAGCCCTGCGTCGGTGGTAAATGAGAGCTTCAACGAGAATTTGCTCGATTTCCCGCATTACACCCGTCCGGCGGTATTCCGCGGTTGGACAGTGCCGGAAGTGCTGATGTCGGGAGATCACGGCAAAATCGAGCGCTGGAGAACAGAGCAAGCTCTGCAGAAAACGGTTCAGAAGCGACCCGATCTGCTTAAGGCCAAAAGGAGCCCAGACTAGCCGGATCCGGCGCTGGGGCGACGTACCTCCCGAAAGAGCACAGGTGCGCTGAGTGGCGGACAGCGGAAAACCTGCCCATGCGCGCTTCTCATGTGAGGGGAATTACAACTTCTCCTGCGAAAAAAGCCGACATTACAGGAGTTATCCTATGAATTTGATGGAAATTGTGGAAGGCCAGACGCCCAAGGCCAAGGTGCCGGACTTCCGACCCGGGGACACCGTTTGTGTCAACGTAAAAATTAAGGAAGGCGACAAGTTTCGGATCCAGGCCTTTGAAGGCGTCGTGATCTCCCGCAAAGGGAGTGGAAATCGCGAATCTTTCTCCGTGCGAAAGATCTCTTTTGGCTATGGCGTCGAGCGCATCTTCCCGTTGCACTCGCCGGTGATTGAGAGCATCGACTTAGTCAAGAAAGGCCGCGTGCGAAGGGCAAAGTTATATTACCTCCGAGAACGCAAGGGAAAAGCCGCGCGGCTTAGAGAAACGAAGAAAACCGAATAGCAGCCATGCCTTTTCGCTCGCCGTTGCGAGCCGCGGTTGTCTCTATCCGGATTGCGGGAGCATAGATGGGCTCAGCCAGTAAAGACAAGATCCTGAAGGCCGCAGAAAAGTTTGTTCTGCAGGGCAAATTCGCGAGCGCCGTCAACGAATACCTCAAAATCATCAAGACCGATCAGGATGACGTCATCCTGCTTAACACGGTGGGAGATTTGCTTGTCCGCCTCAACAAGAACACCGAGGCCGCCAACTATTTCCAGCGCGTCGCCGATCTTTATCTCAGCAATGGCTTCATTCTGAAGGCGATCGCAACGCTAAAAAAGATATTTCACCTCAGTCCTGACAACGTTCGAGTCCAGGAGGCGTTGGCCAATCTCTACTACAAGCAAGGCCTTTATCACGATGCCTGCGCTCACTTCAAAGCCGTGGGGCAGAAACTGTTTGAGACCGGCAAAGAGCGCGAGGCGGTTGAGATTTTCCGAAAGATAGTCGAATTTGAGAAGAGCGACGTCGAGGTTCTGGAGAGGCTCGGGAATCTGGAGGCCGCGGGCGGAGACAAGCCGGCCGCCGCGGGCTATTTCAAATTAGCCGGCGCAGCCTGCCTGAAACAGCACAAAGCGGACCGCGCGCTGGAGCTGCTGCAGCGATCGTTGGAGCTGAGTCCTCGGGACACGGAACTGATCGACCTGTTTGTTCCTGCCGCGCATGCCGCCGGCAAAGATGAACTTGCCGGTAGAGTGCTGGAGAATCTCCTTGCCGTGCAGCCGGGCGATCTCCACTTGCAACAGCTGCGCGCGCGGAATTTGATTCTTCTCGGGCAGACGGCGAAAGCCGAGAGCCTGCTGTTGGATTTGTACAAACAGCACGGTCGTGAATCGGGGATGCTGCTCGAAATTCTGGGTGGTTATCTGGATAAACAGCGCCTGGAAGAGTTTCGGTCGCTCACGCAAAAGCTTCTGGATGTTCTCGTCACGCCCGAGGAGCTCCGCTTGCTGGGCGAGATTCTCCAGCGCGCGGCGAAACAGGCCCCGAAGGACGCCGCGCTGCTGGAAACACTTTCGCAGCTACACGCGCGGAGAAACGACCACACCGCCGCCTCTTCGGTTCAGTCCGAACTGGTATCGCTTTATGTTCGCAACGGCGATTTGCGCAAGGCGTTCGCGGCGGCAGATCAACTGCTGCAATGGGAACCGCACAATGCGGAGTTTCGCCAGCAGCACAAAACGCTGTTCGAGAAGGCTTATCCCGGGAAGATGTACGAGGAGCCGGTGCGCGAGCCCGAGCCGGCCGCGCAAGGAGTCGAGGGATTCGACTTCAATGAGATTTCGGCGGCGGACCTGGAACAGATACATATGGCGGGCTCAGACGTGGAGCTTCCTGCTGAACCCGCTGCGCAGTCGAAAGATGAGGCTTCCTTTGAGATAAAGATGGAAGATGTGGCTCTCGAAGGTTTGGACAAGGGTTGGGAATCGCTTCTGACGCAAAGCGACGATGCTCAGGCCGTGGAAAGCTCGCCGGAGATCCAGATGGGGGAAATCTCTTCGGCACAGGCCCCGGTGGAAATTGAGCCGGAAAAAGTTTCTTTCGAAAATCTGGAACAGTTTGCCAGCACAGAAATTGCCGCCACTCCGGCTGACAACCTTGCCGAATCAGTCCAGGAAGTAGACTTTTATTTGAAGATGGGTTTCAAGGATGATGCTCGCTCGCTGTTGGAGACACTTAAGACGAAGTATCCGAATTCCGACGAAGTCAAGTCGCGGGCTCAGGAGTTAGCGGGGTCGACGGTGTTTCAGGAGGAAGCATCCACGCGCGCCATTTCCGAGTTGGAGCCCGCCCCAGACCAGGAATTGAAAGATCTCACGCTTCAAATAGATGAAGCGATTGACTCCCTCTTCGATTTTGAATTGAGCGCTGAGGAGGCGGCACAGAGTTCCCTGGAATATAAGGAAGGACGCGAAGTGGTAGTCGCGGGAGAAACGCCGACAAGCCAGGATTTTCAGACGCACCTGGATCTGGGGAAGGCCTATCGGGAAATGGGACTGTTGTCGGACGCCATTCAGGAATTTCAGCAGGCCATCGGAAAAGCTAGTAACGGAGCCCAGCCAAGCGATACTACGCTCTGCTTTAGCCTGCTTGCCAATTGTTATCTGGAAACCGGTGAGTCTGAAAAAGCTGCTTACTGGGCACAAAAGGGGCTGGAACTGCCGGGCATCAAGGACTATGAGAAGAAAGCCTTGCTTTACGACTTGGGACGGGCTCTAGAGGCTCAAGGGAAGAAGGAGGAAGCGCTGCAGTTCTATGGCCGAATCCACGAGGTCAGCCCCGACTTTCGTGATGTTTCGCAGCGAATGAAGCAACTAGGCAGGTGAAGGGGAACGCTGTTCGGTTTCGAAACTCCGTTCCGGTCGGCCAAGCCCGCGGGCAGGCGATGGAATTGTAGCCCCGGGTGGAGCGAAGCGGAACCCGGGTTTAGAAAATCAAGAACCATCAGAGCCCCGCTTGGCGGGGCGAAAGAAATTCCTTGTATGCCCAGTTCGGTACCGCTATACAACTGATCGCATTAAAGCTCTGCCTTTGTGAATAAGTTGCTTAACATCCTCTACATTATCGTTTGTTTCCAGATAGGAATTTTCCTCCTTGTTTTCCCCTGGATGCGGGTTTGGGAAACCAACCTCCTCTTGCTGCAGTACCCAGCCTTTCGTCAGGTAATGATGAACAATTTTTTTCGCGGAGCCGTCTCGGGGTTGGGCATCATCAATCTGGTCATTGGCAGTATGGAAGTGATGAGCTTTCCCCGCCGGCGAGACGGTTAGGTGTTGCTAAGTAATCAATGCTTGCCAGGTAATTACGGGACATTTTCAGGCGTAGTTGACGCGACATGCCGCGTCAGAGGTAGGCCGCGATATGTCGCGGCTCAGAGACGCCCGCTGTGGTCTCCTGCACGATGAGGGATTGTGCGGGAGACGGCCCCACCGGGCCGTCGGTACATAATGTTCAAACTAGAGCGCCGGCTTCCAGCCGGCCTTCATCGGCGCAAGTGACAGCGACTACCGCAGTCCTCAAAGTGTGACTTCAAAGAGCCTGTTTTCCCATCCTGTCCTTTACTGCATTTCTGACAGCGGCAACGGTGATCCGGTGAAGTTGTTCCGGAAAGTGGTCAGCTGTTCCGTTGATTTTTTTCAGTACCGGTACAAGCATCTTGCAGAAGAGGAGCGGTTCCAAACGGCTTCAGTGCTGGCGGAATTGCCGCGAAGGCGGACGCGTTTGTTAATCAATCAGGCCATTAGCCTGGTTATCGCTGTGGGCGCCGATGGAGTGCACCTGCCGCGGCATGGCGCCTCAATAGAAGATGCAAGGACTGCGCTGGGCGAGAAACTGGTGGGGATCAGCGTGCATTCCTTGCCCGACGCGGTGCGGGCCGCTGCAAGTAGAGTTGATTATCTTCTGCTGGCTCCGGTCTTTTCTCCGCTGTCAAAGCCTTCGGAAAGGGAGCCGTTGGGACTGGACGAGTTGCAGCGGACATGCCACGCCGTTGCCACGCCTGTGATTGCTCTGGGTGGCATCAGCCGGGAAAATTTTACCGAGGTTCTCGATGCTGGAGCCGCGGGAATTGCGGGAATATCAATGTTTGCAGATCTAGACGGAATTGAGGATTTTGCCGCCCGGTTCCGGAAAGGCTCAGGTTGACAGGGTCGTGCCAACCGGCGGGGTCGCCCGCACAAGGCGGGTTTTGCCGCCGGCTATACTCTGTGTCCTTCATGTTTTAAGAAAAGCAGAAGTGGAATCGCTACCGCCTGGTATTCTTGCCTCCACTACTCACTATGTCCCTGCAAACTGGTAACTCTTGCCACTGCTAACTTGCCACCTGTATGTATTCCTGCTTCCTTTTTGATCTGGACAACACGCTGATAATTTCCGAGCCGATCATCTTTGCATCGCTCAACCACGTGTCCCAGAAGTACACCGGCAAAGTTTATACTCCCGATCAAATTCGCGGCATGTATGGCCCTCCAGAGTCTGGCATGATTGCAGCGATCGTAAAGAAGGACGTCTTGCCCGAGGCAATCGAATCTTTCTATCAGTTTTACGAGACTCACCATCAAGAGCACGTGCAGATTATTTCCGGGATGGATGAGGCGCTGAAGAAGCTTCATGCTGCCGGAACCAGCATGGCCATTATTACCGGCAAAGGTCGGCGCTCTACAGAGACCACCTTGAGGCTTTTGGGCCTGAGGCAGTTCTTCGCCGCCATGATTACCGGAGAGGACGTGAAACGCTGGAAGCCCGATCCCGAGCCGGCCCTGCTGGCGCTCCACATCCTGAGAAAATCAGCTGCAGACACGCTTTTCATGGGAGATCAACTGGCGGATCTTGGATGCGCGCGATCCGCGGGCATCCACTTTGCCGCTGCTTTATGGGAATCTTTTCAAGTGGAGCGGTTAGTGGCGGAAAAACCGGAATGGATCTTCCGGAAGCCCGATGAGTTTTATGTTTGGATTGAGAGGGAAATAGAATTAAGAATTAAGAATGAAAAATGAAGAGTGAAGAATGAAGAAACAAGCATCAAGAGTTGACTGCTAGCAGATTGTCATTCTTAATTGTTTGTAATTCGTTATTCGACATTCGAAATTCTTCATTCTTAATTCTTTTTCCGTTCGTCCTGCGGACCCTGCAATACACTCAGTCCTTCCTTAGCGCCATCGCGCGCCTTCTCCAGGTTTTCGTTGGCGTTCTTTACCGCCCGGTAGAGGTTTACATCTTCGTCGCTGCGTGCTTTCTCCTCCAAGTTGTTCAGCACCGAGAAATCCTGAGAAAGGAAAGCCTGTAGTAACTTCAGCGACTTCACGATCTCAGCCGGCTCAGTTCGCTTCAGCCGGTATTTTTCATCCACGTTGGTCATGATGGCGCGCAGCGACTGCGAAATGCCGTTGACGACGTCGGGAAGCTGATAGAAGAGCAAAGGGTTTTCCGGTTCTGCCGGAGCCTCTGAATCCTTCCGTCTTTTTTCTTTCTTGGGCTTCTTTTCTTTTTCCTCTGGAACCTTGATGTCGTATGTCTTTCCGGTGCGGCGGGAAATCTCAGCCACCCGTGCTGCCACGACGCGGAGATATTCCTTGGTGCGTGGATAAAGCTCTTGTGCTTCTTTGATACGGATTGCTTCCTCGTCGGTCAGATAGTCTCCCTGCTGGGCCAGAATTGAGGACATCAGAAATAGTCCGGCAAGCAGCAAGAACAGAGATGACGCTTTCGGCAATTCGGCCCTGCACGCAGACACGTTCGGTAGCTTGGGCATTATTTGTCCTTCAAGAAATCCTTGCCAAAAATGATTTGCAGCATCCGGGTGCGAACCGATTCGCTCTGTGTGATGACGCTATCGAAGACAGTTTGTTGTTCCGCGCCGGCATTAGGCTTGAAACTCTGCAGGTCTTCCTTGCTTTTTCGCAACTGGATTTCCAGTTTTCGCAGCGCCTTGGATTTGCCCTTCTTGTCTCCCGGCATTTCCCGGACATCCTCATCGATGATCTTGAGCAAGTGGCCGTAAGAATCCAGGAACGTTACGAATCCTTCAAAGTCCTTGCGACGGTTATAGGTGTCAAACTCCCTCCGATAACGGGCCACAACATCGTCGAAGAACTCCATACGTTCGCCGAAATTGTGCTTCTGCGAATAGAGTGAGCGCTCTTTCTCGGTAAAGGGCGAGTTGGCCGGGGCGGTTGTTTGAAGGATTAAAGAAAATAAAAGCAGAAACTTCATAAACTACATTTTCGCCGGAACTTCAATTCCAAGCAAATCCAGTAAGCAAGTCAGGGAGTTCCGGGTAAGGCGCGTTACCGCCAGCAACAGACATTTCGCTTCCTCATTCCGCTCCGACAGTATGTGATGCCTATGGTAAAAGAGATTGAACTTCTGTGCCAGATTGAAAGCATGTTTTGCAACCGTCGATACTTCCAGGGTTTCCACCGCCTGGTGAACCGTTTGCTGGAGGCGAGCACTTAACAGGATCAATTCCCAGATAGTATCATCTTGCAGCAGCGGCGCAGTTTCCTCTCCAAGATGTTCGGATGATCCTCGAGCCAAAAAGTCTCTTACGGCCTGTTCCCATCTTGGATCCTCCTGTTCCAATTTTCGAAAAATGTTATTGGCGCGCACCGTGGAATACTGGACGTACGGCCCGGTTTCTCCCTCAAAGCTGAGCGCTTCCTGAAAATCGAAAGCGATTACTGAATTGCGCGCGTACTTGGCAAGAAAATAGCGAAGCGCTGCAACCGCAATCTGGTTGGCGTTCCTAGCCGCTTCGGCGGGGTCGTCAAAGTTTTTGCGGCGGTCGACCTCTTCGCGGGATTTTGAGACCAGGCGGTCTAAAAGATCATCCGCTTTGACGCCCAATCCCTTTCTTCCGGAAACCTCGACGTAAGGCCGGGCTTGGTCCTCGTCAGACAGTTGTATGCCGAGGTCGGAACAGCAGCGAGGCGAGAGAGCAACGATCTCATAAGAGAAGTGAATGGAGTTCTCCGCCTGTTGTTCATATCCGAGCGTTCGTAATCCCTCTACAACGACTTTCTGAAGATAAGACTGACGCGAATCGATGACGTTGTACACACGCCGGCCCTTTCCGAATTCGGGAGCTGAATTTCGCCGCTCGGTGGTTGTCATCCATGCCCGATGGCCGTCCGAATACCCATAGAAAGGGAAATAGGCAAAGTCCTTCCCCAGCAAGCCGAATTTCCACATCTGGTAAGCAATGTCCTTGCCGACATAAGTGACTGTGCCGTTGGACCTCACGATGATTTTGGCGTCGGGAAGAGCTGCGTCAGTCTCCGGCCCAAACTTCATCACCCAACAACCCTTTTGAGGGCCTTCCGCCTCAAATTCGATGGCGTTTCGCGCTTTCAGCAGTTGAAATGCCTTTTCCCAAAACTTCAGGTGCAGAATCTCGCTCTCTCTGGGAAGCAGGTCGTAGCGCGTGTTCGCCCGCTCCATTGTGCGCAAATGCGCCTTGACAATTTCTGTTGAGACATATTCGGCTATCGAGGCAGCCGGATCATGGCCATGCTCGATGTCGTGCAGGGTCTGCTGACGAAGCGCCAGTCTGCTTTCATCCTCTTGATACCACTGCGAGATCTCCGCATACAGATCCCAACAGTAATAATCGAATCTGCCGCCGATTTTCTGAATTGCCTGCAAATCCAGCCTGCGCAAGTGCATGAAACCCACCAGCACGTCCGCTACCTGCACCCCCGTATTATCGATGTAGTTCTGTACTTCCACCGGAAACCCGAGAAAACGGAGCATGCGCACGAAGCTGTCTCCCACCACTGCGTTGCGGAGGTGGCCGATGTGAGCCGCCTTGTTGGGGTTGATGTTGGTATGTTCGACGATTATCTTCCCTGTGTCGCCGCTTCTTACTGATTGGAGTTGGCCGGAGTGCCGCAGCAACCACCAGCGGTCTAAAAAGACATTGAGGTAGCCTGCGCCGGCGGGCTCAAATCTGGAAATTCCGGGGAGGATACGCATCTCGGCAGCGATCTCCTGCGCAATTTGCCGCGGCGGACGCTTCAACTTTTTGGCCAGCTCAAATGCCAGAGGAAAAGCCAACTCCCCAAATTCCAGCCGGGGCGGGTTTTCAACAACCGCCTGCTCCAACTCCACCCCATAGCGGCCCCCAACGTGAGCACGCAAGGCGTTCTGCAGATCCTCGATCAGCTTTAGCATAAGCGACCGAGTTATATCATATTGCGGATTGAGGATTTCGGATTGCGGATTGAGGTTCAGGTTTCAAGTTCCACGTTTCAAGTCCGGGACTTCAAAGTAATGGGACACGGATGACGCAGTGTACACGGAATCTATCAGATAGTTAACGTGGCTAGAAATTTTCCGTGTTGTCAGTGTAATCTGTGTTCAAAACGACCGAAATCCGCAATCCGAAATCCCAAATCCGCAATCCGCAATTGGGTGTGCTACACTCCGAGGGATGTCGCAGGGAAGCGGAGAGTGGCCACGGGAGCTTCGCCGGCGCCTGCAGGAATCCCGCTGCACGGTTGTCTTCACTGGAGCCGGCATCTCGGCGGAGAGCGGCATTCCGACTTTTCGGGGCAAAGACGGCCTATGGAAAACATATCGCGCCGCGGATCTGGCGACCGCTGAAGCTTTTGCTCGCGACGCGAAGCTGGTCTGGGAATGGTACGATTTTCGGCGTTCTTTGCTTGCCACCAAGTCGCCGAATGCCGCCCACCTGCAAATTGCGGCCTGGCAGCAGCAGTTTCCTGCTGTCCACGTTGTCACGCAGAACGTGGACGGCTTGCACCGGCGTGCCGGAAGTCGCAGGCTGTATTGCCTGCATGGCGATATTTGGATGGTCCGCTGCCCTCAGTGCGGCCGGTCAGAGCGCAACCTGGAGACGCCGTTGCGTCCGTTGCCGCCGCGCTGTGCCTGCGGCGGCGTGCAACGCCCGGGTGTAGTCTGGTTTGGGGAATCGCTGCCTCACGACGTGTGGAATGCGGCCGAAAGGCTGTGCACTGATGCCGAGCTGATGTTTGCCGTCGGGACTTCGGCGCTGGTGTTTCCCGCGGCCGGTTTGCCGCTACTGGCCAAATCGAGTGGTTGTTTCTTGGTCGAGGTAAATATCGAACCGACTGCGCTGACCCAGCATGCCGACGTGTTTCTTCAAGGGACAGCTTGTGAAATCTTTGCACGACGGTAAAAGCAGCTCTCAGCTCTCAGCAATTAGCTCTCAGCTGTCATGGAGCGCATAAAGTTCACAATTCGGTCAAGATTTGAAACCGTTGGCATTTCGGAGAGACGGCCTGAGGGCCGTCTCTTTTGAGTCACAAATCGCTGAGACGGCCCTCAGGCCGTCTCTCCGCTAATCGGCGGTATGAGGTGGTATGAGGTCGCTCGCTAGCTGACCGCTGATGGTGATAGCTAGCTGATAGCTGGCTGCTCGAGGTCTGACGAAATGATCCTCATCTTTGATCCTTTCAGCGGCATCAGCGGAGATATGACGGTGGGAGCATTGTTGGATGCGGGCCTGCCCTTCAAACGCTTGGAGCGCGCATTTGAAGAAATGAAACTCGAAGAGCTCTCGCTTGCCAGCGAACCGACCGTCCGGGCCGGCATCGGTGGAACGAAGTTCCGAGTTACCGCGGCCGATCAGAAGTCGCACCGGCATCTCTCACAGATACTGAAAATTATCGATTCCAACAACAGCCTTGGAGCGCGGGCCAGGGAATTTGCCCACGCAATTTTTCGAAGGTTGGCGGAAGCGGAAGCTGACGTCCACCGAACCACCGTGGAAAAAGTCCACTTTCATGAAGTAGGGGCTGTCGATTCCATTGTCGACATCCTGGGGGCGGCCATCGGGTTTGAATATTTTGGAGTGGAGGAGTTCTTCAGCGGTGCGATTAACGTAGGCCATGGAACCATCCAATGCGACCACGGCATTCTGCCGGTTCCTCCGCCAGCGACCGCTTTGTTGCTGAAAGGCTTTGACACTTTTCCCGGAACGGTACCAAGCGAGATGACCACTCCCACGGGCGCTGCGATCATTGCGGCTCTGGCAAAGCCGCTTCCGGCCGGGCTCCCGGTCAGGCAAAATTCCGTGGGATATGGGGCCGGAGACCGAGACTTCGCAGAGACTCCGAATCTTCTCCGCATCTTTCTCGGCGAGCGCGCCGGCCATTTGCCGGGGGCGGGCGATGTTGTGGAAATTCAATCCAACATCGACGACATGAACCCGCAACTATTCGTCCCTCTGGTAGAGAAGCTGTTGTCGGCAGGAGCTCTCGACGCATTCTATCAGCCGGTCACGATGAAGCGCGGACGGCCGGGAATTCTTTTGACTGTTTTGTGCGAATCCTCCCACAAGCAGGCAGTGTGCGACATTCTCTTTCGGGAAACGACCACGCTGGGAGTGCGCTACCAGGTAAAACAGCGAGATGTTTTGAATCGGGTTTTCCTGTCGGTGAATACTGAGTACGGCCAGGTTCGGATTAAAGTCGCCCGTTCGGGCGCGGATGTTTTAAACTACGCGCCCGAATTTGAAGATTGCCGGAAGCTTGCGGAGGCCGGGGGAGTACCGCTGAAAGAAGTTTACAACGCGGCCATGGCGGCTTACTGGGAAGCTCGAAAGGAAAAAGGGCAAGGTTAGCTTCTGCTTGATGGAGCCACGGGGAACACTGGGAACTGGGTACTGGCAACTGGAAACTGACAGAATGTCTGAAACCTTTTACATAACCACTCCAATTTATTACGTCAATGGCAGGCCCCATCTGGGGCACGCGTATACAACGGCTATCGCCGATGCGCTGGCTCGTTACCAGCGCTTGGCGGGGCGAGATGTTTGCCTTTTGACGGGCACCGACGAGCATGGTCTGAATATAGAGCGAACCGCCCAGAAGCAAGGCCTGACACCCCAGCAACTGGCCGACCTGAATTCGGGCGAGTTTCGCAAGGCCTGGAAGGCGCTCGACCTTCAGTACGACGAATTCATTCGCACCACTGAAGCCCGCCATGTAAAGGCAGTAAACCAAATCTCTGCCCTGGTCCAAAAGAACGGCTACCTTTACAAAGGTACTTATGAAGGCTGGTACTGCCTCCCGGACGAAGCGTGGGTCGGAGAGGGCCCTGAGAGACTGAATTGCCCCACATGCGGCCGCCCCACGGAATACATGACGGAAGAAACCTATTTTTTCAAGCTTTCCGCGTTTCAGGATAGGTTATTGAATCTATACCGTGAGCGGCCCGATTTTGTCATTCCACAGACCCGTTTCAACGAGATCATCAGTTTTGTAAGCGCCGGGCTGAAAGATATCAGCTTTACACGCACTTCTTTCAAGTGGGGCATTCGCGCACAGTTCGATCCGGATCATGTCATTTATGTGTGGTTCGACGCCCTGACTTCCTACCTGTCAGGAATCGGCTATGGCAGCGACGAACAGCGGTTTCAGAAGTACTGGCCGGCGCAGTTGCACATTATCGGCAAGGATATTCTACGGTTCCATGCCGTCTACTGGCCCGCTTTTCTGATGGCAGCCGGGCTGGAGGTTCCTCATCAGATTCTGTCGCACGGCTGGTGGCTGGTCCAGGAAGAGAAGATGTCAAAATCCCGAGGAAATGTCGTCGATCCGCTGGCGCTGCAGAAGATATTTCCTCTGGAGGCGCTGAAGTATTTTCTGTTGCGCGAGGTTCCGGTGGGCCTGGATGGAAGTTTCAGTTATGAGGCTCTGCTGCAGCGCGCCAATAGCGATCTGGCCAACGATCTGGGCAACCTGGTAAGCCGTACGCTGAAGATGGTAGAAAACTACTGCGGCGGAATTGCGCCCGGAGGAGGAGGAAACGATGCCGGGTTGAAGGCGCAATTCGCGAAAACTTTGGAGGCTTATCACCGGAATTTCGCGGATTTCACTTTAGGCCGGAGCTTGGAGAGCGTCTGGGAATTCATTTCCGCAGCCAACCGGTACATCGTTGCGCGCGAGCCCTGGAAACTGGCAAAAAGCCCTTCCCAAAAGTCGCAGCTCGACGAAGTGATGGTGAATTCGCTTGAGGTTCTGCGGCTTCTGGCTTTGCTCCTCCGGCCGCTATTGCCTCAAACCGCCGCTGACATCTGGCAGTGTCTGGGCATCGACACGCCTTTGCAGGCGCCTGGATGGGATCAGGTTCGCTGGGGTGAATTTCCCGCGGGCACGCGCATCGGCCCTGTCAAGCAGCTTTTTCCAAGAATTGACAAGGAATCCTTTATGGAGAAAATTTCACAATCGGAGACTTCTGAAACTGGGGCGAACGACAACAGAATCAGCATTGAGGAATTCTCCAAAATCGATCTGCGAGTGGGACATATACTGGCTGCCGAACGGGTTCCCAAGTCTGACAAGCTTGTAAAGCTGGAAGTGGACATTGGTACTGAGAAACGCCAAGTGGTGGCCGGCATCGGCAGGAAAT
>DASXTB010000315.1:0-11816 GCA_036505615.1 Acidobacteriota bacterium | reverse complement strand
ATAGTGGGATTTGCATGTTGAATGGCAAATAGTGGAATGTTCAAGAATGGTTGATCGAAGTAGATTCCGTAACCGCCTCGGATCACCGTTTTCCCATCGCCATTCGGATCATAGGCGAAGCCAACGCGCGGCGCAAAGTTGTTCAAATCATTGCCGGGTACACCATTGATCCAACCGTTGGTGATGGGACTGTTGATTTTCTTCAGGATCTGATAGGTACGATTTTGGGTCTGGTTGCCGGCTCCCAGAAGGTTGATGTCAGCGTCATAACGGACACCCAGGTTAAGCGTCAGCTTGCGCGTGACTTTCCAATCATCCTGGACATACCAGCCGATCATGTGAATCTTGTCCTTGACGTCGAATCGAGGATCGCCCGCTGTCGATTGAATACCTTGCACGATGCCCGGGGTTGCAAAACCTTGTGGGTATTTTGCCTTGTCACTCAAGATGACCGTGGGGTTATCAAAAAAGGTGATGGCTGGAACCGGAGTAAACCCAAAAAAACCTCCCAGCTTGGGTTCAAAGACATAATCGAGGCCGAACTTCCAGCCATGATTTCCGGCCGTCCAGTTAAAGGCATCTTTCAATTGCCACTTCTTCTGGTACGACTGCTGCGGCACATTAGTATTAGTGCCGAAGCTGACGTCGGCGAAATACACAGTGACTGGCGTCTTCTGGTCTGTGTCTATCAGATTGTTCCAATAGGAATACCCAGCAGTGACCTGGTTAAGCTTTGTCGGCGAAAGAATCGAGTTTAAAACAAACGAGAATATCTCATTCTTGTTCTTGTTGAAATTAGTCGACGTCAGATCTGTGGGACCCTGGTCGTTCAGTGTGTTGTCGCGGTTCTCGTGCCAGGCAAGGTAGGCATTGTTTCTCTCATTGAAGGCGAAATCCAGCCGTGCGCTGGTCAAGGTGTTCCGAAAAGGGGTAGGGAGTGTTTGCGTCGGCCCTGGACTCGCACCGTAAATACTGATGTTTGCTGCTTTCAATGCCGAAAGTTCCTTAAACGTTTGGGGACTGATAATGGTCGATTGATCTTCATTTAAGCGCTCAATGGCGAAAAAGAAGAAGACTTTCTCCTTGACAATCGGCCCCCCAATCGATCCCCCGAACTGCTTACGTGAGAAGTCCGGCTTTGGCGCTCCCTGTTTCTCGGAGAAATAGTCATTGGCGTTGAGCTTATCGTTGCGGAAGAACGAGAAGAACGATCCATGAAGTGAATTACTTCCGGTCTTGCTAACGATCGAGAGCAATCCTCCCTGAGATCGTCCATCGGCAGCGGAGAATCGTTGCGTCTTCAGGGCAAATTCCTGAATCGCTTCAATGGTGACGTTCTGGACGTAACCGCCTACGGTGTTGTCCTTGTTGTCGATCCCGTCGACAGTTGTATTGATGTTGCGGCCGCCAGCGCCTGCAATCGATATGGCACCGATGCGTGTCTTTGTAGGATCCCACGAAGTGACCGGTCGTACTCCTGGAATCATCAAAGCGAGCGACGAAAAGTTGCGGCCGTTGAGCGGCTGGTTTTCCACGGCGCGGTTATCGACGATGCCGCCGACATCGGTTTTGCTTACATCCACCAACGGCGCGGCGCCGCTGACGGTGACGACTTCCTGCGTCCCGGCCGGCTCTAGCGTTACCTTCACATTGGTGCTGGTGCCGACGTTTACGATAGTTTCCTCAATGACAAACTTCGAGAAACCGCTCAATTCCGCAGTAAGCGAGTATTTGCCGGCTTGCAGGCTGGGGACGCGAAAGTACCCGTTGTCTTCCGAGACCACCACGCGTTCAAATCCGGTCGCTTTATTCTTCACCACGACGGAAACGCCAGGGACGACGGCGCCTGATCTATCGGTCACTGTTCCTTCAATACTTCCAAGCTCACTTCCCTGGGCCCAAAGGCTCGCGCTAAGAGAACAAGCGAGGAGCAAGCTAAAAATAAAACAAAAGATTGTCTTTCTATGACTCATAGTGATTCCACCCTCCTTAAGGCGAAAAGAAGAAAAATCTTGGACTAGTAATGTCGAAAAGGGACGAGTCTTCAGAAATGAACATTCTAAACCGTTTCACTCGGGTTTGTGTAGCAATTTCTGTTCCAGCACTTCGGCTTCGCCGCAATCGAAGCTAAGCGCTTTATTCCCAGTATCTTATTTAAAAATTCCAGCCGAGCCGGTTGGGTGGTTGAGTTCAAGCAAATGGAGAATTACTCCAAAAATTTGAATTTTGTTTCCTGATTAGCCGCCGAAGCGTGCGATTGGGTGGGTCCGGGGGTCAGGGCGTGTTGCCCAAACCGGTTTGGGCGACCCGCCACGCCAGACTGTAGGGGCGGTTCGTGAACCGCCCGTCGGAGCATACCGATTTGGTTGTAATACGGGTGGCTCGCGAGCCGCCCCTACAGATGGCGATGAATTGGGCAACGCGCCCCGAAGGGCGGGAGGCCCATTCAAGATAGGGCGCCGAAAGGTGCGAGATCACTACTTGCCAGAGGCCCTTACCGTAATGGTAAAGCCATTGGCCTGGTGCAGCTTGTAATTCTTCCCGAAACCATTGTAGTAGTGATCGGAATGATAAAGGTCAAACGGTGAATTCCAATCCGCAGCGAAATATCGGACATTCTGAATTTGGGAAGGCTTGCTTGCATTGGTGCCCGCAAAACGGGTCAGCGTCACTTCGCCTTTTCCATTTTCCAGTTTGGCATGGGCTTTCTTCCCGTCGGGAGACATCTCCCACACGATCTTCGATTCATCGGTCTTAGCCGACTTCCACTTGACCGGATAAATCTTGGTAAACACGGCCATCATTGCATCGCGCTGCGCTTTTGTCGCAGTCGGTTCGAAGGTCGCCACCAGCCAATCGGCTTGGCCCTTGGTCGCCCAATCGGGTCCAAGGTCACCGGAGAGCCACACCTTCAGCCCGGTTAAATCCACGTCACCATATTTGCCCTTGTTTACTTTGGCGACATTGTTGAAAGTGCAGGAGTGCGCTCCCGTCCCCTGGTGTGAAGCATGATCATTGAAGTAACAGGGGCAGAACAAATCGCAGGAGCAAGCCTCAATATAAGCAAGCTCTACGTTCCAGGGCTTGGCGGGCGCCGTCTCTGCAGCAACTACGACCGTGAAACTCAAAGCCAACACAGCTAAAACTCTCAGACCTGTCATTGGTTCCTCCTAAGGTTAGACTTAATTCTTCATTCTTAATTCTTGATTCACTTATCCCGCCGACGATAGGCCACAACTGCGATCGCCCCCATCACGCTGATTGTCGGCACCATCAGGATTAGGATGCCGGTATTCATCGATCGCATCCCTTTAGAACCGGTCGCCGCAGCGTTGGCGCGACACATGGAGCACTGCGCCAGCCCAACAGCAGGAAAGGCGAAAAGGAACATCGCCCATACCATCAGTGGTATCAGTGGTCGAAGCAATCTAGCATACATACAATCGAAACCTAGCAACGAAAACAGTCATCGGTCATCGGTGATCGGTCATCAGTCATCGGTGATCGGTCATCGGTGAGGACCAATGACTAATGACCAATAACGTCTTTCATTCTTAATTCTTAATTCTTAATTCTTCATTCTTAATTCTCAATTATTTCCCCTACGGCACCCTCAAATCATACAACCGCTTGGCGTCCGGGAAGAAAAGCATCAGCATCACAAGACAGAAGATCAACGCCGGAAAAAGTGTTAGAAAAAGACTCAGTCTTTCAAAGCGCAAGTGCATGAAGTAAGAGATGATCAGTGCTGCCTTAATCACGGAAAGCGACATCAGTATTACCAGCATTGGGTGCAGCGGCATATGTTGATACGCCATGATCACCTCGAAAATCGTAAGAGCTAATAACCAAAACCAAACCGACAAATAAAGTTTTTTTCCACCCGAGTGTCCCTGTTCGCTCATATCAATGCGCTCCAACCGTACTGTTCGACAACAAATACACCATGGGAAAGATAAACATCCATACCAAATCAACAAAGTGCCAGTACAGGCCACTTACCTCCACGTCCTCGAATGAAAACTTTCCCCTCCCAAAAGCGAAAGCGATCACGCTCAGATAAAGACACCCGATGATAACGTGCGTCATGTGAAGACCGGTTAGAGTGAAAAATGCGCCTCCAAACAGCGGAACCCCCCACGGATTCTTAAAGGGCGTTACCCCTTCCTCGATCAGGCCTCTCCACTCATTGAGGTGCAACACCACGAACGCCAATCCACCCAGGATGGTAAAGACGATCCACATCGCGGCGCGTTTGCGTTCATTCCGAGATGCCGCAGCCACCCCAAAGACCATCGTCACCGAACTAGTCAACAGGCAGAAGGTCATGACGGTCGCCATGGTGATACTCGGCCAGGAATGAAAAGGCCGGGGCCAGTTATCCGTCGCGGAACGAAGGTAACTGTAGGTGACCAGAAGACTGGCGAAAGTCAAAGAGTCGGCAATAATGAAAAGCCACATTCCCAGTTTCTTCGAGCCTATGGCGTATGGCGAGGTACCTCCATCCCAGACCGAAGTACCGGTGTTGTATTCGAGGTCGGTGCTAGACATTCAGCTCCTCCTAATTAAGGATGTGAAGAGGATATGGAGGGGATATGAAGGGGATATGGGAGGGAATGTGAGACAAAGCCCTCTTCATATCCCTTCATATCCTTTCATGTCACTTCATATCCTCTTCATACCCCTTCATATCTCCTTCATGGAACAATCAGGAGCAAAAGCAAAATATAAATCCACAGCCCGTCCATAAAGTGCCAGTAGATGGCAGTCACCCCCACCCCGGTTCTGCCTCCCGGCGCCAGCTTTTTCCAAGTAATTGCCGTCACGCATGCCAAGCCAATGATTCCACCCAGCAGATGCAGGGCGTGCGTTGCCGTCAACAGATAAAAAAATGAACTGCTCGGATTCGTCGCCAGGTAAATCCCTCGCGCCGCCAGTCCACGCCAGGCAACAAACTGGCCGAACAGAAACCCGGCGCCCAGAAGCAATGTTGCCACCAGCCACTTGCGCACCGTGAGATGCAAATCACAGGCGCCGTCTTCCAATTCGTCACGCTCTCCTGCAATCACGACCTGCAGCCTTAGGCCTTCGACCGGCGATCCGCGACCTGCCACTTGACGTCTGGGACCTGCGACCTGCGACGTGCGGCCTGCGACCTGCGACCTGCCCCCTGCTTTCCGCCGCGCCATCTCGATGGTCACACTGCTGGTCAGCAACAGCAGCGAATTCCACCAAAGAACGGATGGAAGCCCTGTCGCGCGCCAGTCATCGCTAAGGCCCTGGCGCACGATGTAGGCGCTAGTCAACGCGGTGAAGAGCATCACTATCGGCGCCAACGCTACCCATATTCCAGTGCGGTAACGACTGAGCGGAAATGGATCGTAACTAGAGCCGCCTCCGCTTTCACCCCCAAAACCGTGGTCGAAGCTATCGCTTCTCCCTCCACCACCGCTGGAATCTTTCGGCTTGGTTGGAGCCGGAGGTGCAATGGTTGCCATAAAGCAATTAAGAATTAAGAATGAAGAATAAAGAATTGAAGTTCCGCATCATAGTTACTGTTACCATTCGCCATTCGTCATTCGTCATTCGTCATCCGTCGTTCGTCATTCGTCATTCGTAATTCTTCATTCTTAATTCTTAATTCTTCAGTGTCCTGCTGCTACCGGCAACGGCGTAGAATCGGTCTGCATAACGTGGTCCTCTGCCGCTCCGGGAACGCTGTACTCATAAGCGCCATGGTACACGGTCGGAGGATGGCCGCCAAAGTTGTCATGGGGCGGCGGTGATGGGACGGTCCATTCCAGCGTAGTGCATTCCCATGGGTTGATATCCGCCTTTGGTCCTTTTCTTAACGAGTAGAAGAAGTTGAACAGGAAGATGAGCTGCGCTCCGGCAGTGATGAAAGCTGCGACGCTGATGAAATGATGCACTCCAATGAGGGGCTTCAGAAAATCAAATTCGGTAAACTGGGCATAACGGCGCGGATTTCCTGCCACGCCCAAAAAATGCATTGGAATGAAAATGACGTAAACTCCGACGAATGTGATCCAGAAGTGGAGCTTGCCCCAGCTTTCATTCAACATCCGCCCAAACATCTTGGGAAACCAAAAGTAGGTGGCAGCAAAAATACCGAATATCGAAGCCACTCCCATGATCATGTGGAAATGCGCTACCACAAAGTAGGTGTCCGTCAGATACACGTCGATGATGGGCTGCGCCAGAAACAGGCCGCTCAATCCCCCCGTTATGAACAGCGAGACAAAGCCGCACGCCCAGAGCATGGCAGTCGTGAAACGGATATTGCCACCCCATAGCGTGCCGATCCAGTTGAAGGTCTTAATGGCGGACGGAACGCCGATGGCCATGGTGAGCACGGAAAATACCATCGCTGAATAAGGGCTCATCCCGCTCATGAACATGTGGTGCCCCCACACCATGAAGCCCAAAAACCCGATCGACATCAAGGCATAGACCATAGCGCGGTAACCAAAGATAGGTTTGCGCGCGAAAGTAGAAATGATTTGCGAAACCGCTCCCATTCCCGGAAGGATCGCGATATACACCTCGGGATGACCGAAGAACCAAAACAAGTGCTGCCACAGGAGGGGTGATCCTCCCCTGTAATTCAATTGCTGGTCGCTGACCACCAGCCCCGCCGGGACGAAGAAACTGGTGCCGGCGTGGCGATCCAGCAGCAGCAGGATTCCCGCTGCCAACAGGACGGAAAAAGCGAGCAATGCAAGAATGGCGGTGATGAACCAGGCCCAGCAAGTCAGCGGCATGCGCATCAGTTTCATTCCGCGCGTGCGCAGGTCGATGGTGGTAACGATAAAATTGAGAGCGCCCATCAGTGATGCCGCGCAGAAGAGAGCGATGCTCAAAATCCAAAGCGTCTGCCCGGCACCCTGGCCCGGGCCCGCGACGGCTCCAATGGCGCTTAGCGGCGCGTAACCGGTCCATCCCGACAAAGGAGGGGTGACGAAAAACGCCCCCAAAAGCACCACCAGGCCCGCGAATGTGACCCAGAAAGAAAGCATGTTCAGGACGGGAAAGGCCATGTCCGCGGCGCCGATCTGAATGGGAAGAACGTAGTTTCCAAAGCCTCCTTGCGGCGCTGTGGTGAGCACGAAAAACACCATGATAGTGCCGTGCATGGTCATCAGCGACAAATAGAGATCCGGCGTCATAACTCCGCCCGGTGCTCCGGTAGTCGCGAGGGCCCCCAAGCCGGGAATGGCCGCATTCGGCCATACAAGATGAAGACGCATCAGGACGGAGAGAATCACACCCACAAACACCGAGAACAGCGCCAGCAGGTAATACTGAATGCCGATTACCTTGTGGTCGGTGCTGAAAATGTATTTTCGAATGAAGCCACTGGGCGCCGGATGCGCGTGGTATTCGACGTGAGGGTGTGCCACTTCTGGCATTTCGATCTCCTTCGCTAAACTAACCTAATTTCTCCCGAATGCGGAATGCGAATTGGGGATTGATTCGAATGCGGAATGCGGATTGCGGTCTGATTTGAACGCGGAATCCAGAATTCGGAATAAACAGCGGTTTTATTTCGAACACAACCTTTTCATTCCGCATTCCGCAATCTACATCCCGCATTCGAATCAATCCGCATTCCGCATTCGAATCAATCCCCAATCCGAAATCCACAATCCGCAATTACTGAGGTGCCCGTTCCTTGAGCCACTTCTGATAATCCTCCTCTGAAAGGACTTCCAGCGTGCTGCGCATCTTGTAATGGCCCAGGCCGCACAACTCGGCGCACGCGACCTCGTAACTTCCAATCTGCGTCGGAGTAAAGTGGATCGGGATCGCCATTCCCGGAACGGCATCCTGTTTGATGCGCAACTCACGCACAAAGAAGCTGTGCGTGACATCTTTGGCACGGAGCACGATTTCTACTGGATGATTTACAGGAACAGCCATCGTCGGCACAACGATGTCGTCCTTGCTGTTCGGATCGGAGTCATCCAGCCCGATAGGATTTCCGCTGGAATCACTCATCAGCTTCGCATCAATTCGACCAAATTTCCCGTCTTTACCTGGGTAATGGATATTCCAGATAAACTGCTGGCCCCAAACTTCAACTTTGATGGCCTCAAGAGGAGCACCCTGGAGTCGAAGTTCTGCCCAAACCTTCTGACCCATGAGGTTCAAGGTGAGGAAGAGCACTGCGGTTGCGATAGTCCAAATCAGTTCCAGCCGTGTGTTCCCATGCGAGTAGTTCGCTTTGGCGCCAGTCCGGTCGCGGTAGCGATATATTGCCCACCCCAAACCCATTTGCGCCAGAAAGAAAATAATTCCACAAATTACCAGCGTTATATAAAACTGCCGGTCCATCTGGTGCGCGTGGGCGGCTGCTGCCACCGGAAATCCCCACTTGCCGCTGGCAAAACCCACCATAGTAATGATGGTAATTATCCAGATCAGCAATGCCAGTAACATTAGCGACACTCCTGAAGATAAATGAATTCACTCAAATCGGCTGTTCAGTCTATCAATTGAGAATGATTTTGCAACTCTGAATTTGGCCGCGAATTAGCGCAAATGGACGCAAATTGATGAACTACAAAGACACGAAGGCACGGAGAAGGAGGTTGAAGTCCGAAGTGTGAAGGCTGAAATCCCTTGTAAACGGCTTCTTACTCACCTGCCTTCACACCTCAAACTTCAACCTCTCTTGGTGCCTTCGTGTCTTGGTGGTTCATCAATTTGCGTTCATTTTGCGTTAATTCGCGGCTCATTCCCAACTGGCGTAGGCGTAAAGCAGGTCCACCATTGACTGTTCGGACTCCACAATGCCCCCAACCTTACCATTGCCCTCAATCACGATGTACTCATCGTCGGAGTGCGCTCGGGAGCCATGGCCGAGCGCGCCGCCTCCCGCCGGCAACCCGAGCCTGCGCGTGTACTCCCACTGCGGCGAGCTTCCCGCGCTGCGCGGCCAGACCATCGGTTCGATTCCATGCTGGCGATACATAGCGAGCGTCGCCTGGACTACAGCCTCCTTAACTGAAGTCTGGGACCACTCATCCCCTCCACCCAAACGCCGCAGCTCAATGTCGGAAAACCCGTGTTGGTCGAGATGTGCGCGCACCAGATCCGCCTGCTTTCCCACCTCTTGGTTTGGAACCAGCCGGGCATCGACTTTCACTGCGCCTTTCTCGGGCAGAATTGTTGCCACTCCAGGTCCGGTATATCCGCCCCAGATACCGTCGATGTTCAACGTCGTGTCGAAGGTAAGATGGTGGGCGGCCTGTTCTGGTGTCCAATCATGCATGAACGCCTTAATGTTTTCACGATCCGAACCAAACAGCCGATCCTTATATTTAGTCGTCAGCACTCGCATCAGCTCAAGTTCCTCTTGATTGGGAGGGCGAATTGAGTCTTTGAATCCGGAAATCAGGATCTCGTTCTTGGCTGGATCATACATGGAGCGAAGCGCCTCGACCAGCCGCCACACCGGGCTGTCCAGCACAGCCTTGCGGCTGGAATGGATGGGCATCTTTTGCGGGCCGCGGCCCCAACTGGCCCCGTGCGCTTCCAGCTCGATGTACATGATTCCCTTGTTCCCCAGCGACATGGAAACCATGCCATCGGCTTGCTGTGCCGGTTCAAGGCCCATCAGACAACTGGCCTGGCGCAGGCGGTCGCGCCAGGGGTCAAGGACTTCATGGAAGTTAGGACTTCCCTGTTCTTCGGCGCCATCGCAGGTAAAGATCACGTTTACAGGAAGCTTCCCGTGGACGGCGATGATCGATTCCATCGCGTTTAGGATGAAGCGGTTTCCGCCCTTGCTGTTTGTGGCACCGCGCGCAACGATCGCTTCAGGAAATCCACGGAGGTTTCTTACCCGGCGGGCTTCCAGCGGAGGGCTCGACCAGCGTTCTTCCACAAAAGGCTGCGTGTCATACATAAGGTAGACAACGATGGTCTTAGGCACACCCGCCTCATAGTGCGCAAGGATCCCTGGCCATTGCGGTTTTGACGTAGGAACGAGCATCACTTCCTTGCAGCCGAGCTTCTTGAAGGAATCGACCATCAAATCCGCCATTTCCTTTACGCCACGATTCCAGGAGCTCACCGACGGCTGGCGCAGGTCGCGCTGTACTGCCGCGATGTGCTCTTCCTTGTGGGCGGCGATGTAGTCGTGGACCTTCTTCACCTCGGGCGACGCCAGCACCGCGTTTGCGCCGCGCGCTTCGGACCGCGCCAGAAAATCAAAGGTTGAGTTGACGGCCGCTACTCCGGCTGCCGCGCGCGCCGCCAGATCGAGGAACTCTTTCCGGTTTAATTGCATAGACATTCCCTCCTGTGTAAAGGATTATTGTAAGCTTTGTTAGGCGTTGAGTCCTTGGTGGTTCTTTTAACAACCGAGGACCTAGAGCAGCACGGCCACAACCGAAGAAAAAGCCGTCTACGGCCACGTTCACGTGCACGTTCACGACCACGTCAACGTCCACAACAACGCTCACCATTGACGGCTCTTTGGGAATTGTCTTTCGTTACCGTAAACGTTGACGTGGTCGTGAACGTGCACGTGAACGGTGGTTTCCGTTCGGCCAAAACTTGGCCAAAAAAACGAGGAGTCAACAATTTGTTACACGAGGACACAATGGACAACTGACAACCGACGACCGACCGTTCACGAACGTCTATGTTAAAAATTCCAATTTTCCAAATCGACGCCTTCACCGGCAAGCTTTTTGCGGGAAACCCGGCGGCGGTCTGCCCGCTCCACAGCTGGCTGAGTGAAGAAATCCTGCAGGCCATAGCCGCTGAAAATAATTTGTCTGAAACCGCTTATTTTGTTCCTCAAGGCCGTGACTATCGAATTCGCTGGTTTACCCCCGCCACTGAAGTCGATTTGTGCGGCCACGCAACGCTGGCGGCCGGATTCGTACTCTGTAGTTTCATTGAGCCGTCTCATCGCGAGGTTAACTTCCTGTCAAAGAGCGGCCCATTGAGAGTCACCAGAGACGGCGAATTGTTTTCACTGGACTTTCCCGCGAGGGAGCCGGGTCCATGCGAGCCGCCCGATAAGCTGGCGAAGGCGCTGGGGCGGCCACCCAAACAGGTGCTGGCGGCGCGCGACTATCTGGCCGTATACGATTCAGAAGAAGAAGTACGCTCGCTCCAGCCGGACATGGAGTTGTTGAGAGATTTGCCGCGCTTTGCAGTGATTGTGACGGCACCCGGACGGAATTGTGACTTTGTCTCCCGCTTTTTTGCCCCTGCCCAGGGAATTCCCGAGGATCCAGTGACTGGCTCAGCGCACTGCACGCTGATTCCCTACTGGGGAAAGCGACTGGGAAAATCGAAACTTCACGCGTTTCAGGTCTCGCCGCGAGGCGGCGAGTTGTTCTGCGAGAATCAGGGAGACAGGGTCATAATTTCGGGGCGGGCCGTGAAGTATCTTGAAGGAACAATTGAGTTGTAGAACCAAAGTCGCAAGTCGAAGGTCGAGGGTCAAAGGTGGGTGCCGTTGACTAAAGTCCTAACTTGCGACCGCTGACTTGGTGTCCGTTGTGTCCTTGGTGGTGAAAAGAACCCAATGAGACAAAGGTTACCACGATATTTGAGGCCCCTAATCCTCGACCGGCGACTCAAATCTTCAAGGAGAGATTATGTTTAGACGAATCCGGTTTCTTCCCTTTCTCTGCCTTTCAGGGAACCTTTTGCTCGCTCAGACTCCGCTTTTCGAGATGCAGAAAATCGCCGACGGAGTTTATGCAGCGATTGCGCAACCACAATACAAGATCAACTGTAACGCTGCAGTGATAGTCAATGAAGAAGGAGTT
>DASXTB010000314.1:0-10094 GCA_036505615.1 Acidobacteriota bacterium | reverse complement strand
GTCAGTTTTGATTCTGGTCAGAAACAACGAGGCGACGGAAGCCGGGATTGTGAAGAGGATCTAGCTGTTGGTCCGTTGTCAGTTGTCCGTGATCCGTGCAACACGTCCGAGCCGCGCGCGTCAGAATGCGTGAAAAATTGTAGCGCCGGCCTCTGGCCGGCATCCCCCCCACTCAAAAACCGGCTGGAATCCGGCGCTACAAATAGTTGGCATGCTTTGACCCTGTAAAAAAATCAGAACCGCGCCTGTGCCGTGTCCGTTGTGTCCTTTGTGGTTAAATCTTCTTGCACCACAACGGACACAAAGGACACGGGCGCCTGCACGGTCTGATTTTTTACAGGGTCCAGTCTGCGGGGAAGTACTCGCTTCGAGAGTCCGCTTGCTAACGCGCGCGGCTCTGTCTGAGTATGGACCACTGACAACGGACTACTGGCTACGAACAACGGTCCATCCTGTATAATTCCCCACCATGAAAAAACCAGTTTCCGTCGCTCTCATCGGTACCGGATTTGCCGCCAACTTCCACTCCAGTTGCTATGCGCGGGCGCAGGGAGCTCGCTTGGCCGGAGTCTATGGGCGCGACCCGAGGCGCGCCGCCGACTTCGCCCAACGCCACCGGATTGACCACGTTTTTAAATCTCTGGAGGAAGTTCTCACAAGCAAGGAAGTGGACGCCATCGACATCTGCGTTCCCAATCATCTGCACCCGGAGCTCTGCATCAAGGCGGCCCAGGCCGGCAAACATATCCTGTGCGAAAAGCCGCTCACCGGTTATTTCTCGCCGGACACGTCGGCCATGATCGGTAAAACGGTTCCTAAAAAAGTGATGCTCGAAAAGGTGATGCAGCAGACAGCAGAAGTTCTGGACGTCACCGAGCGCGCCGGCGTGAAATTTTGTTACGCGGAAAACTGGGTCTATGCGCCACCGATACAGAAAGCCAACCGGCTGCTGGCAGCCACAAACCCGGCTATTCTTCGCATCGTCGGCGGGGAGTCTCACAGCGGCTCTCATTCTGAAGCGGCCAAGCAATGGGCCTTCTCCGGCGGGGGTAGCATCATGATGAAAGGGTGCCATCCGCTGGGGGCCACTCTCTACCTGAAGGGCGAAGAAGGCCGACGCCGCGGCGGCAAACCGATCCGGCCGGCGACGGTAGTGGCCGAGGCGGCGCGCCTCACCCAAGTCGAAGCATTTGTGCGAGAGGAGCCGAAATGGATCAAGACCGGTTGGAAAGACGTGGAAGATTGGGGCGCCATGCTGATCACTTTTGAAGACGGCACAGTGGCCGAGATCAGCGCCGGCGACACGACGCTGGGCGGAGTAAGAAATTTCCTGGAAGTCTACTCATCTCGAGCCCGGCTGCACTGCAACATGAGCCTGAACGATTCCCTTCTGGCTTACACGCCTGAAGGCTCGGTCTTCGGCGATGAGTACATCGTGGAAAAAACGGAGACTAAGGCGGGTTGGAGCTTTCCTTTTCCTGATGAAGAATGGATGAACGGCTATCCGCAGGAGATTCAGGATTTTGTTTCGGCCATTGCCGATAATCGGGCGCCTGTATGCGGCGGCGAAGTGGCGCGCGGATCTGCGCTGGTGATCTACGGAGCGTATGTGGCCATCGAGGAAGGCAGACGGGTCGATCTTAGACCGTGGTGGTAAGAAAAACAGTAGGCAGGAAGCAGGAGGCAGGAGGCAGGAAGCAGGAGGCAGGAGGCAGAAAGCAGGAGGCAGGAGGCAGAAAGCAGGAGGCAGACGGCAGGAAGCAGGAGGCAGACGGCAGGAAGCAGGAGGCAGGAGGCAGGAAGCAGGAGGCAGGAAGCAGGAGGCAGGGTAGCCAATCGTCATTTGTCATTCATCATGACTACCCATGATGTTAAAGAATGCCAATTACCCCTCTTGCTTCCTGCTTCCTGCTTCCTGCCTCCTGCCTTCTGCCTCCTGCTTCCTGCCTCCTGCCGTCCGCCTGCTGCCGCCTGCTTCCTGCTTCCTGCCGTCTGACTTACTGTAATTCACTGAGCGAGACGGCAGCGCCGTTTCGCGTCTTGCTTAAATCAGCCGCTTCCATGAAAGCCAGGATTTCCAGAGTCTCTTCGGGCGAGACAGGCGGCACTCCCGTCTGGAAGAACTTCACGATTTCCATCACCAGGTTGCGATAGTCGCTCCCTCTCCCCGGCGGATCGGCCGCCACCACGGCTTTACTGCCAAAGACGATGGCCCCATAGGATTCAGCTCCTTTGCGGATGCCGCGTACGACGCCCAGCCGGCCGTCCTTCCATTTTCCTACCAGCACATCGGCGCCGTCAGTATTGGCGCGCATAACGGTTTCGCAGCCCGTTCCCATCAATGCGTAAAGAGTTTCCACGCTGTGAATGCCATACCAGAAAAGATCCGGGTGGTGCGGCTCCAGCGGAGACGGACCGTAAGTGCTCGCACCCAGAACCTCGCCCACCCTTGGGTCATTCTTAAGCGCCTGAACTTCTGGGACGAAGCGGCGGCTGGAAGCGCTGAAAAACGGCGTGCCGTACTGGCGCGATAAGCGAAGTATTTCACGAGCGTCGCGCAGGCTGCCCGCCATTGGCTTGTCGATAAAGACCCGCCTCTTTGCAGCCAGTACCGGCCGCACCTGGGCCAGATGAGGGCGCCCATCGACGCTTTCCAGCAGGACCGCATCGACCTTGTTGCAAAGCCCTTCGATAGAGTCGACAAATTCCACTTTCCACCGGTCCTTCAATTCGGCTGCGAATCTCTCGATCCGCGTTCTGCTGGACTCGACATCGGGGCTTCCACCCTTAAAGGCCGCCACGACGCGGGCGCCCGGGATGTAGTCAGGACGCGAAGAGTCATTGAGCAATTGGGTAAAAGCAATTACGTGCGAAGTGTCTGTTCCGATGATGCCGATTTTCAGAGGCGCCCCAGCAGCCGTTTGCGGAGCGGGGCCTCCAACCAGCAGCAACAGTGACAGCACCAGAAACAAGGGCACAGGAATCATAATCCTCCTTCGATTGCGGATTGAAAACCACAAACGAACCGAGCCGCGCGCGTGTAAGCCTGGATTATTCACAGAACATTCAACACAAAGCCACAGAGGACGCGAAGATATCACAGAGAATGGGGCCCGAATTCCGCAATCCACAATCCGAAATCCGCAATCAGGTCCGTGCCCTGTATTTCGCGATCGTCTCCGGCTTCAACAGCGACGCAGAATCTTGATCCAGGTACATAATCATAGCCGCATGAGTGCGGAGAATCGAAGCCGGGACCATCGGGCTGACATCTCCTTCAAGAGAAGCCCGGACCGCCGGCGCTTTGCGCGCATCGGGAACAATACAAACAATCTCCCTCGATTTCAGAATCTGGCGGATCGACATGGAGATGGCCTGAGCAGGAACCTCTGCTACGCTGCCGAACCACCCTTCGCCGACCTGCTGCCGGCGGCAGGCTTCGTCCAAATTCACTACCAGGTACGGCTCCTCAGTTTCAAAATCCGCCGGCGGATCATTGAACGCAAGATGCCCGTTTTCGCCAATACCAACAAAGGCAACATCGACAGGGGCGCTGCTCAGTGTCTTCCCCACGGCGCGGCACACTTCCACTGGATCCTTCCGGCCGTCCAGGAAATGATACTGCTCAATTCCGGTTTTGCTGATCAAGCGCTCCATCAGGTACTTGCGGAAGCTGGCCGCATGATCCATCGGCAGGCCCACGTATTCATCCAGGTGGAACATTTCGACCTTTTTCCAGTCCAGCCCCGGCTGTCGGGTCAAGGCATCCAGAAACTCAAATTGCGAAGCGCCGGTTGCGGCAATGATGCGCGCGCGTCCTTGCAGTTTGACTGCTTTGCGGATTGCGGCGGAGGCTTGTGAGGCCGCCGATGCCGCCAGTTCCCTTTTGTCGTCAAAGATTTTCAATTCCATGGACAGGGATTCTATCGCGAAGGGAGCGTTAAGAACATGGTGAAGCAAATCTTGGGGGTAGATCATATCCGTCAACGGTCATCAGTCATCGGTCCAACTTGTTATTGGTCATCAGTCGTCAAAAACCCGAAGGGTTTACAGAGTATAGCCGGCGGCAAAGCCCGGGTCTTTTGTGGGCGACGCCGCCGGTTGGCCGTCCATTCAAAAAACGATCCGCCCTGAAGGGGCCTAAGAATTTTTGGTGAGCGAAAATCAGATGGTACAGTGGATTTTTAAGATACTGGAATTGTTGTTAAGATTCCTACGCGCCGAGCGAGAGCACTGGGCGCGCTCGCCGGGCGCCATACGGTTTCTCGACCTGATTTTTGGGCGTTTTCCAGCGAACTGTTTCATGCTTCTGCCTGAACGGCCTGAAATTTCGAACCCTTTGGCTCGCCAGATCACGCATGATTACCAGCGATTTAAAAGCGGCCTGCCCAAGCAGCTGGAAGACTACGTACTTGAAAATTACGCAATCGATCTGGCCAGCGAGTACGGCGGCATCAAGATCAAGAACCCGTTTGGGAAGGCTTCCGGCCAATTATCTCTGGCGCTTCACCAGGTGCAAAAAGATGCCCAAGCGGGACTGGGTTTTGTAGTGCTCAAGACTGTCATCGCCCAAAACCGGGAAGGCGTCCAGAGCATGCAGCAATGGGCCATTCCCGAGACTCGAATGAAAGTTGAACAGATTCGCGGCGCCAGCGGCCGCGTCGGCTGGACAGTCACCTGGAAGGGGCGTGGCTGGTTCCAGTCTTTTGCCGCCTACCTGGACTTCTTCGGCAAGGCGCTCGAGGCTGCGAGCGCAGCCCGGATGCTGGTGATTCCATCCTGCAAATTCCATCTGCCGGGCCCCGATGAGACACGATGGCGTGTAGACGAATACCAGTTTACAACGCAGGCCCTGCTTGAAGTTTGGCGCGCGCAGCAGGAGCGCGACTCCGCTATGCCCCTGGAAAAGGACTTCAGTCCCACGCTGGCGGGCTCCTCGCTGGCGACGCAAAAGACCAAGATCCGTGAATGGCTCACCGTGGTGCCGCGGCTGATCCGGCAGGGCGCCGGGGCACACTCTCTGCGCATCGGACTGAAAATATTTAACGCCATGTTCGATGATCAGTTTCAACTGGAAATGCTGAACATCGCCGGTTGCCCCGGACCGGACAGGGCGGATTTTCTGGTTTATGCCAACCGTCTTTTTGATCCGCACAAGAGCTTCGCTGGAAAGACGGGAGTGGCCTGCGGAGGCCCGGATCTGAGTGAGCGAAACCTGAGAGTGTTGCAGGTCTGGCGCCGGGGACCGCGCAGCGCGGAAATCGCGTCACTGCCGGTCAGCGCCACCGGAGACATCTCCTCGGGAAAGATGGCAGTAGAATATCTGATGCAAGGATGCAGCAGCTTTCAGATGCACACATTCTTTCAATTGCCAGACAGCGAATACGTCATGACGGGAGGGCACAAAACCGAGCGCGCTCTTCACAGGCTCTATTTTCACCCCGATGATGGATTTGTGCCCTGGATCTGTCACTTGCAGCAGATGCTGAAATGGAAGGAAAGAATGAATATCGGCCAGATGGCTGAGTGGTTCGCTCGCGAAGGAAGGTAAGATGGAAATCGCAAAAACCCCTCGCGCGTGGATCATTCACAAACACTCAACAATGTTGTGAATAATCCGGATGCCCGTGAATAAAGCCGATGACTGCTTTGACTGTCCGAGCCATGACCGCCGCTGACATTCCGGGTGCTAACCGGCTGCGCCAACTGGCGGGGTGGAACCAGACGGAAAAAGATTGGCAGCGGTTCTTACAGTTGAGCCCGAACGGCTGCTTTGTCGCCTGTGCGGACGGGAAAGTATGCGGAACGGTCACGGCGCTGAACTACCAGAACCGTTTCGGATGGATCGGCATGATCCTGGTCGATCCGGAGTTTAGAAAGCGGGGTATCGGCACGCGCTTGCTGGAGGTCGGCATCGAATGCCTGAAGAACATGAATGTGGAAACAGCCAAATTAGACGCCACACCGATGGGGCGACCGCTCTACCATCAGCGAGGGTTTGTCGAGGAATACGCGATAGAACGCTGGGAGAGGCCGCCTGCCGGCATTGAATTGGATAACGCCAAGTCCACCGTTCTGCCCGCCATAACCCGAGATGATCTGGATTCTGTTTGCGCGCAGGATGAGCCGATATTTGGAGCGAACCGGAGCGGCCTGCTGCGGCAACTGTGGCAAGAGAATCCTTCGCTCGGCGCAGTTGTGCATTCCAGCAACGAAGTTGTGGGCTATGCTTTGGGGCGGTCCGGCGCGCGCGCCTGTTATCTCGGGCCGTGGATAGCCAAAGACAATGCGGTCGCCGAGGTCTTGCTACTGGAGTTCCTGCGGAGAACGCGCGACCAGCCTGTATTTGTAGACATCTGCCTGGAAAATTCGCGCGCGTGCGAGCTCGTCAAGGCAGCGGGATTTCAGAGGCAGCGCCCGTTGACACGAATGTATCGCGGACCCAACAATCACCCCGGACAGCCGAAGCTTATTTGCGGTATTGCGGGACCTGAACTGGGATAACACGAATTGAAAGAATAATCACGAATTCTTGCAAGTGAGGTTGCCATGTCTACTCGATTTTTAGTCTTCTCTCTCTCCTTTTCACTGCTCGCCGCGGCCGCCGGCGAAAAAGCCGATCTCGTTGTTCTCAACGGCAAGGTGCTGACTGTCGACAACAATTTCACCATCGCCCGAGCGGCTGCCATCCGCAACGACAGATTTGTCGCCGTCGGAACTGACACGCAGATCAAAGAATGGATCGGGCCGCAAACCCGCGTCCTCGATGCGCAAGGAAAGACGGTCATTCCGGGAATCATCGAAAGTCACTCGCACGCAGTCGATGTATCTCGAAGCGAGGCTGCCCAACCCTATGAGGAGATGACTTCAATAGCCGCCATTCAGGACTGGATAAGACGCGCCGCCGCAAAGAAACCGCCTGGGGAGTGGATCATCATCCCGCGCTCCTATCCGACGCGCTTGCGCGAGCACCGCTTTCCAACCAGGGCCGAGCTGGACGCGGCCGATGCACGCCACCCGGTCGTCTTTGACGGCGCTTACAGCCATGTGCTTAACACCGCGGCGCTGAACAAGGCGGGGATCCGGCGCGACTCCCCTCCATTGCAGGTGGGTGAAATTGATCGGAATGCCGATGGCGAACCTACAGGCCTGCTCCGCAATGCAGGCAAATTCCTGTCGCAGTTTCTTCCCACCCCGAGCGTGCCGGCGTCAAAGGAGCTGGAGATTCTCGAAAAGGTGCACCGAGTTTATCTCTCCTGCGGAATTACCAGCGTGATGGAACGCGGCGCCACAGTGAACGATTACCATCTTTATGAGCAGTTGCGCAATCAAGGGCGGCTTGTTGTGCGCTCGCGCGTGACCATCCGGCTTCCCGGCACTACCGCTGAGGAAGCGGAGAGTTTCATTCGCAACCTGCCCTTTAAGCCAGGGGCAGGAGACGAATGGGTGACTGCGGGGCCGCTGAAGATTGTAGTGGATGGCGGCATCTTGATCGGGACAGCTTACATGCGCGAACCTTACGGCCGAAAGGCGATGCCGCTTTACAATTTGAGAGATCCAAATTATCGAGGCAGCCTGAGCCTGACACCCGACAGCGTCACCGCGCTGATCACCACAGGGCATCGGCTAGGGTGGCAGATGGCGTCTCATGTCACGGGCGACGCGGGAGTGGACATTGTGCTCGATGCCGTGGAAGCCGCGGGGCGCGTTCGCCCCATTGAAAACTCCCGCTTCAACTTGATCCACGCGTATTTTCCCGACAAGCGGATCGTCGAGCGCGCCCGGAAACTTGGAGTGTACGTCGATACACAGCCTGCCTGGTACTACAAAGACGCCGACAGTCTCTTGCCCGCCCTGGGCGTGGAACGAATGAGGCGATTCATCGGCGTCCGCGATTGGATTGAAGGAGGCGTACCGGTAGTCGCCAACACCGACCATATGTTCGGGCTGGATCCGAACAGCGCGCTTAACCCATTCAACCCGTTTCTTACTCTCTACGTGCTGGTGACGCGAAAGACGGAAGGTGGCCAGGTGATCGGCCCGGAGCAGAGAGCATCCCGACAGGACGCGCTGAAGATGATGACGCGCAACGCCGCTGCCCTCACCTTTGATGAGAAGACAAAAGGGTCCATTGAAGTGGGAAAACTGGGAGATCTGGTCATTCTTTCGGATGATTATCTGGCCTGCGCACCCGAGAAAATCAAGCTAATCCGAGCAGACACGACGGTCATCGGCGGACGCGTCGTTTACCAGCGGAACCAGAATTCCAAAGTAAACAGAGACGTACTTATTGCGCGTCTGGGGCGCGTCAGCGGCCCGTGAATTTAGCCCGGCCTTTATGGTTTTTCAATAAATACATGGAATGGGAGGAAATAACATGAGGCCCGAAGGGCCGTCATTGGGTAGGCCCGGCCGTAACAGGGATTATTAATGAATTAAAAGAACGAGCCACGGATTTACGCTGATTACACGGATAAGTTCGGGGTCGCGGGATGGGCACGACGAACGACTTCGTCTATCACACTGCAAGTTGGCGCCCAGCCCCCGACCCCGATCTTATCCGTGTAATCAGCGTAATCTGTGGCCGGTTCGTTCAGTTCATGAATAATCCGGGGTAAGGCCGGGATCATGATTCAAAAAAGAACAGGAGCGCCGAAGGTGCGGCACCCGCTTATTGCAATATTTGGCGGAAGGCAGGGGATCCCGGGCTCAGTGTCGCGCCTTCGGCGCTCTGATTTTCATTTTTTCCCCACACATGGCGTGCGGCATCTAAGAAACGCGCCTATACCGCGTACAAATGGTTCCAGCGCTTTGCGGGCTTCAAGACTCCGGTGAACATTTCACAGATCATTCTTGAACACGTGCAAGTTCCGCTGCGCGAACCGTTTCGAATCAGCAACGGTGAAGTATCATTCAAAGATGCGATCTTGGTGAGAATCCAAACCGACAGCGGTGTGGGCATCGGCGAAGCCTCTCCCATGGGTGGCTCATTCTATTCGCCAGAAACGCCGGAATCGACATGGACAACACTGGTGGAGCGGCTCGCCCCGCTGGTTCTTGCCGCGCGAAACATTGAGCCGTGGAAGTTCCATTCCATTTTGGCGGAGGTCGACGGCGAGACTTTCGCCAAGGCGGGCATTGAAGGCGCTGTTTGGGATGCCGCTGCGATGCAGACTGGAAGGCCGTTGTACGAACTCCTGGGAGGGACGCGCCGGCCTATCCCCTCGGGGGTGGCAATCGGATTGTATGACACCGTAGAGGAATTGCTGGGGCGCGTCGATCACTTCGTGGCCGCCGGCTACCAACGCGTAAAGATAAAAATCGCGCCGGGCCGAGACTTGGAATTGGTGCAGGCAGTGCGCAATGCTCACAGAGACTTGCCCTTGATGGTTGACGCCAACGGCGCCTACGGATTGGAGGATCTACCGTTGATGCGCGAGCTGGACTGCTTTCAACTGATGATGATCGAGCAGCCGTTTGGCCGCACCGCCCTTGCCGAAATGGCTGAATTGCAGCGAAATATCAAAACTCCGGTTTGTGCCGACGAGTCGGCTGAGAATCCGCATGCGCTTGAGGAAATTATTCGCCTGGGAGCTGCCCGAATTATCAATATTAAAGTGCAGCGTGTCGGCGGGTTGGCCGTGGCCCGTCTTATGCATGATCTGGCCTGCAGAGCCGGTCTTCCCTGCTGGCTCGGAACCATGCCGGAACTGGGGCTCGCCTCAGCGCAGGGGCTGCATCTGGCAACTCTTGACGGATTCACATATCCCACCGACGTTGAAGCTTCGTCTCGCTGGTTTGTAGCCGACATCATCGATCCGGAGATACATGTCTCGCCGGATGGCTGGATTTCGATACCCGATGGACCAGCGACCGGCTACCGAATTAACGAGGAAATCGTGGAACAGTATCTTGTGCGAAGGGCCGTGCTCAAAGACTGAGGTTGGCGGAATAGCAGGTTAGCAAGTTTGAGCCACATAATATTGGCCTAGCGCGGCAGAGCCGCAACCAAATATTGCAGCAACGGCCGCAAGCCGCAGACGGAGACGCCGTAGGCGTCATAGAGTATAGCCGGGGGCAGAGCGCGCTTTTGC
>DASXTB010000313.1:0-5114 GCA_036505615.1 Acidobacteriota bacterium | reverse complement strand
TTAAAAAATCCAGCCGCATCAACGGTCGCTTTGGTCAGCGCTGTATCGTTGTAACCTTCTGCAGCCAAAGGAAGGACTGCCTCCTGGAGGATGCGATTGCACTCGTGCTGCATAGCTAGGGACTTGGAGGACTCTCCCTTGCGAATTGCCTGCCACCACTTCATCATAAATCCGGGAAAGGCATAAATAAAACTGGCCATGACTCCGTTCCCGCCAACGCAATGACTAACCCACCAGAGCAGTTCCAGCGGAAAATGGCGGAGTTTGGTTCGGCGCAAACAATTCAAGTAAAGCGCAACATCGGCTCCTAACATTTTGCTGCCACAGAAAGTGGGTATCTCCTGCAGTCTAACGAAGTCATTGTCATCAAACCGAACTTTGCTGGTAGTGGGGTTATTGTAAACAATAATTCCCAGTTGAGGGCAGGCCCCCGCTAGATCCTTGAAGTATTGATAGGCTTCTGGCTTGGAAAGCGTTTGATAGAACGGAATGACGTTCATGACGGCGTCGGCCCCTTCCTCCATAGCGATCTGCGACCGCCGGATGGACTCGTCCGTGTTAACCGCGCTCGCACCGATGATAACTGCAGCTCGATTTCGACATTCTTCAACGGTGATTCGCGTAATCCGCTGCAGCTCTTGGTCGGTAACAACAAAGAATTCACCGTTGGTGCCGGTGGTAACAATTCCATGAACGCCTAGATTTACCAACTTTCGGATATTTTCCCGATAAGCCTCCTCATCTAATCGGAACTTGGCATCAAAAGGCGTTATTACCAATACGTAGAGCCCTTCCATGGTTTCTCTGGTCAACATTTTCATTCTCCAGTGGCCTTTTCTTTCTGAGCCGCGAGCGTAAGCAACAATGAAAGATTTCGACGGGAAAACAACTTCGTGCTGCCGTACTGAGGCGTCGTGCTTTAGCGGCGACCCATTCTTACTAGGTTCACAATCACAGGGGAAACTCCTCCTTTAGAGTAACCATCCTGCCTCTCTCCGCTCGCGAACGGTGCGCGCCTATCAAGATGCGGCTCACCGCCAGCGTGTCAGGCATTAAATCTTTCGGAGAACGCCGTGTTCGGATCATAGCAATGAAATCGTCCAGCAGTCGCCGCACCATCGTGAAGCTATCGGATATCGGCAGATCGAGATGCCCTTTAGTTCCATGAATCGATACCTGCAATGTTTTTGCCAATGGATGAAAGACTTGGAGCAAAGCCCGTCGACGGCCCTGGTACCAAACCTCCGCCGTCCAATCGCCCGCTTCTATTGAGTGAGCATGACCTGCGCCGTCCTTCCACTCTACGGGAACAGGCTTGGTTTCCTGGCCTGTACATTGAACCGACAACGGGTCTCTTCCCCAGAGCTGTACCAGTGTTTCAGCCAGGTGACAGCCGTAGCCGAACCAATCCATGGCTGAAAGCCCCCGCAGCAGGATTGTCTCCCCGATTCGTGCTGCATTGGTTCTGAAATCAGGCAGGGCAGGATTGTAGCGCAGATTGGAGCAGCTCATTATTGGATAATCGGGTCCGGTGCGACGCCAGAAAACCTGAGTGTCTTCCCAGCAGTTGGCCAGCGGCCTGTCTACAAACAAAGGCAGGCCTTTGTCCAAGAATGGTTCGGCCAGCGGGAGGTGAGTTTCCGCGGCATTTTCGGTGATTATCACCGCATCAACTTTCCCCAAAATCTCTATCGGCTGGCGTGCTATGTGAGGGATAGAACAAATCGCGGCCACATGTTCCGCTTTTGCCGGCTCTGCCGCCCAGATCCAGTTTACTCGAGCGCCTGGTATTCGGCGCAGTTCCGGCAATGCAGCCTCGAGATAGTGTTCTATATGGGGATAGGCTTGCCGAAGAGGTTCGCGGCGGTACCCATTGAAAAACGCCGACATTGAATAAGGATGGCCATGGGAAACACCCAAGATACCCAGAGAGATCTCGGCGGCGTTTTTCCTCATAATCTTTATAGCAGGCGGTTTGCGAGAACTCCTTCAGGAACTCTGCATGCATAAAGTCGTGCCGAAGATCACCGAAAGGAATGCAGAAGTGAACCAATCCGGCTTTATACTGAGCACCTTTTAATTGAGGAACCTACCCCACGAATGCATTTTTGGCTGTGGTGGTGGGACCGTGACAGCAGTACCTGTTTTCGCGGAGAGGGCGACTGCTTCGCAGAATTCCATATATCGCAGACCTTCCTCGAAACTGGGCGAAACAGGAGTGCCATCTCGAATGCTCTGAATGAACTCTGCATCGGTGCTCTGCGCACGTTCCTCTTCTGGGGGAATCGGTATAGGTCCCAATTTTTCACTTCCCGAAGCGCCCCGAATCTCTTCAACGAAGAGTTGATAAGCGAGCGCTCCTCGCGAGCCATAAATCTCGATGGAGTGACCCGGGGCCGAAGCCGCGCAGGCGGAGAAGTGATAACTGGCGGTTGCTCCGCATTCGAGCTCAGCTGCCACAGCCAGTGAGTCTGGAATTACCGCCTCAGCGCTTTCTCCGTTTCGAGTTGTGCGCTGCTTGACGTGCGTTTTTCCGAGGGCCACGACCCGCGTCGCCAGGCCCACCCAGCGATTGGATACCTCAGACCACATTCCCAGGGTCATGGCGTTAACACCGAACACGTCAGGATCGGCTCCCCAATCATAGCCTTGTTTTTTTTCGGCTAGCTCCATCCCTGTTACCCGCAGCTCTCGAATCTCACCTACGAACTTTTCGTCGTGGAGCAGCCTGCGCATCACTTTGTCCCCTTTTAGGCCAGGTCTGGCCGGGTAGAGAGCGGTCACGAGGTTATAAGTTTGCGCCGCGCGAAGCATTTCCTGCGCCTCCTTTAGATTCCGCGCCATCCTGGCCTGACAGAGGACGTGTTTCCCAGCTCTCAGCGCAGCCAGCGTCGCTGGAAGGTGTAACACAGGAGGAGCCGCAATCACGACCGCGTCCACTTCGGGGGACTCTACAATTTCTTCCCAACGATCTGGAGTCTTCGGAATTCCGAACTCCGTAGCCACTTCCTTCGCCCTGTCGGGATTACGTGACCAAATCAGCCGGACGTCGGTTCCGTGCAAATTTTTGAAGGCTGGGAGGTGACGAGCGCGCACGACCCATCCAGCTCCAATAATTCCGATGCGAATGTGCTCCATTATTTCAGCTCCTGGTCAGGACGGCTTTCCCAGGCGATCGTAATCCCCGTATTTTCGACCGGCGTGAAAGAAAGCCTGCACGTTATCTTCCGGCATATCGGCGGAGATCGTATCGCTGCATCCTAAAATAAACCCGCCTCCAGGACCGGCAGAAAGGATTACTTGGCGCACTGCCTCATCGACCTGCGCGGGCGTTCCGGTTAGCAGTTCTCCTTCCGAATCAAGATTGCCGCGCAGGCAAACTCGGCCCCCAATGTCGCGCTTGGCGACGGTCAAATCGACGTCTCCTCTGGGAGGAGGAGATAAGGTGTGTACTATGTCGACCCCTGCATCCTTTATCATGGGGAGCAGATTATTGAGCTTGCCTTCATCCAGGTAGTCATAGATCGCTCCGTATTCGTGAGCAAGCTCGACATGCTGTCTGAGTACAGGCAGAAATATGGTGCGAAATTCCTGGGGTGCCCAACCCGAGGATTCCCCACAAGCGAGCCAGCAAGCATCGATCGATTCAGCCCCCGCTTCCAGATAGGCCCGCGTCATTTCCAGGGAGTATTCCCAGAAAAGCTCCAGGATGGCGCCAAAGAAATGCGGATCGTTGCGACAGATGTCGGGCAATGCTTCCAAGCCTATAGCATATTCTGCGTACTCATCCAAAGGAGACCAGCAGTCAACCTGAACCAGGCCGTTTTCTCCAACCGCCTCACTTATACGGCGAATACAAACTAATTCGGCGGTCGTGGGCTTGGTCAGCAGGAAGCGAATTTTTTCCAGATCTTCCGGTCCCTTCACTAGTCTCTCGATTCGTTCAGGCTGCCCCCAAAACCCCCGGATTCCGCTGAATAAGCTGGAACCGCTGTAACGAGCACTGGTGATCAGAGGTTGACGGACAACATCGCGCAGTTCTCCGGCAGGGGTTTGAATAACCCGCTTGACCAGCGTTGAGTCCTTCTGTCGTTCGATGTGAAGATCGACGCTGATGCCAGGCGCCATATCTTCAAAGTAGGCTCGCCCTTCGTACACGTAATTTCCGTTCAAAAAACGAATATTGTTATGTACCGGCGGTCCGTCATAGCAAATCAAGTGTATGATCGGATCGAAATCATATTCCAGTGCTCCCTTCAATTCATATTCCCAAGAGCGGCGACCATAGCGTTTCCGAAGGAAAGGGAACACCATGGGGGATACCGGAACACGATCGGGCTGTTGACAACGAGCAGCCGTCGTAATACGTTGTTTCCGGGTCATTTGCTTGGGCATGGTCTCAACTCCAGTTTTCACTCACGGTTCACCAGCCGTTGCGAGGCCGTGCAATAGCATGAAATGACGTGCACGATAAGGCATCCCACGCAGGCGGTCAAGAAAAATATGCTCTCGCTTCCCCTCGAGTTTCCGATCCTGAGATCGATGCTCGCTATTTTTCCAATCTGGCAGTCGGACACAGAGTGAACGGAGTATGGGCCGGCGGATGACCGCACGCGCCTCCCTTTATCCATGCGACAAAGAAACTCAGCCAATATTGACCGCGACGGCGAGATTGGAACACACCTATGTCGGTAGCGATGACCGTGCGCGGGGAACTTTCCGCCGAGAAGCTAGGTAGGGTCCTAGCCCACGAACACCTGTGCTGCGACTTTTCGCTTCGAGGAGGAAACCCCGATAACAGAATGCTCGACTGGGATCTCATTGCTCACGAATTGTCATTCTTTAAGAAAGCAGGCGGCGGAACCATAGTCGAAGTGACGCCCTTGGGCATGGGCAGCGACCCTGACGCACTCCGCCGTATCAGCGAGGCCTCTGGAGTACCGATTGTTCACGGGATAAGCTTTTATCATGAAGACACCTACCCTGCTTGGGTTTGGCCCGCGAGCGTGGAGAAGATCGCTGACTTTTTTGTGCGCGAGATTGAGGAGGGACACAACGGTGTGCGCGCCGGCTTGCTCGGCGAAATCACTTCTCATAACGAAGACTTGGCCAAT
>DASXTB010000312.1:0-18414 GCA_036505615.1 Acidobacteriota bacterium | reverse complement strand
TTATCTGGATAATTCAAAATGTTCACCGCAGAAACATCAGCCCTGCAGCCCCCGCGTAAAAGCCGTCATCGGTCATCAGTCATCGGTAAGTTTTCGAGTATTTGTGTTAGGCTCGAAGAGCCGTCATTGAGTGGCCTCGTCCGTAAAGGGCGGGGGTTAGTGACCAACAAAGGAATTTGGTTCGAGGTCCGAAGGACCAGCACATTTAATGTCGCTCCTTCGGAGCTCAGATGGTTCTTATTTTTCTTCAAAACCCCGCCCTTACCCCGGATTATTCGTGAATTAAAAGATCTAGCCACGGATTTACGCTGATTACACGGATAAGATCGGGGTCGGGGGATGGGCACCGACTTGCAGTGTGACGTGCGAAGCAGTTCATCGCGCCCATCAACCGACCCCGATCTTATCCGCGTAATCCGTGTAATCTGTGGCAGGTTCTTTCAGTTCGTGAATAATCAGAGTGGACGCGTGAAACTATTCAGGGCTGATTTTCAGCGACTTCAAGAATTTAGCATCCTGTGAAGTTAACTGCAGTCGAACGGTCTTTGAGGAAGGTTTCGTTTTGGCCGCGCCTTCTGGTTCGGGTACATCCTTTCGGTTAAAACCGATGGTCGCTTCGATAATCAGGAAAACTTCATACCCGGCTTCGCGGATATCTTGAATGGTGATATTAATCTTGGACGATTCAGTGAGCGATTCGTTGATTGCGCTCTCAAGCTTTTTCCGGAGTTCTTTAAGCTCTTCTTCTTGCATTTGCCGCCTGAAATAAGCCTTTGGCTATAAAATCTTCTTTGTTATTCTCGCTTGAGATGCGCTCGCGGCGCAAATTTTGGCGGGTATGATAGCACGACGAATTTGACTCATGCAAAAAAATAATGCCAGCGACAAGATTCTGACGCCGTCAAAAAACGCGCATAAAGATCGCCAGCATCGCGCGCCATCACGTCCCTCCCTCAAACCATTTTACACCCCAGCCGATATTTCGGAAATTCCCTATCAGGAAGAGGTCGGCGACCCCGGGCAGTTTCCATACAAGCGGGGAATTCACCCCGACATGTACGGCTCCCGGCTCTGGACCATGCGCCAGTACGCCGGTTTTGCCACCGCGGAAGATTCGAACCGTCGTTTCCGCTATCTCCTGTCGCAGGGACAGACGGGGTTGAGCGTGGCATTTGACCTTCCCACGCAAATCGGGCTGGATTCCGACGATCCACTCGCTGTGGGAGAAGTGGGCAAGGTGGGTGTAGCCATCGACAGCATTGAGGACATGGAAAGCCTTTTTCAGGGCATTCCTCTGGACGCCGTGTCGACCTCGATGACGATCAATGCTCCCGCTTCCATTTTGCTCTGCATGTACTGCGCAGTCGCTCGCCGCAGAGGTATTTCCGGCGACAAACTGCGGGGAACGGTGCAAAACGATATTCTGAAGGAATACATCGCGCGCGGCACCTACATTTTCCCGGCGCGGCATTCCCTGCGCCTGGTCACTGACACGTTTGTATTCTGCGCGCGAGAGTTGCCCCTTTGGAATCCAATCAGCGTGAGCGGCTACCATATTCGTGAAGCAGGCTCCACTGCCGCGCAGGAAATCGCCTTCACTCTGGCCAATGGCGTGGCTTACACTGAAGCCGCCCTGGCGGCCGGTCTGTCCCTGGAAGGTCTTGCATCGCGCATCTCTTTCTTCTTCAGCGCTCACAACAATCTGTTCGAAGAGGTCGCCAAGTTTCGTGCCGCGCGCAAGCTTTGGGCCGAGCTGATGCGCGATCGATTCCGCTGCCGCGATGTGCAGAGCGCCCGGTTGCGTTTCCACGCCCAGACAGCGGGAAGTTCTCTGACCGCGCAACAGCCGGAAAACAATGTCGTGCGGGTGGCCTATCAGGCCCTGGCTGCCGTGCTCGGCGGGACCCAGTCTCTCCATACCAACAGTCGGGACGAGGCGCTGGCATTGCCCACCCAGGAGAGCGCGACATTGGCGCTGCGTACCCAACAGATCCTGGCCTACGAATCCGGTGTGACCGCCGTTGCTGATCCTCTGGGCGGCTCTTACTTTGTCGAATCGCTGACCAAGAACTTAGAAATGGAGAGCCGGGCGTATCTCGATAAGATCGATCAAATGGGCGGAATGCTGCGCGCTATTGAAAGCGGATACGTTCAGAAAGAAATCCAGGACGCCGCCTACGACCTGCAGAGGCGAGTTGAGAATGGAGACGAAACCATTGTTGGCGTCAACCGCTTCCGCGATGATCGGCCTGCACCGGTTCCTCTGCTGCGGATCTCAGAAGAATCAGAGCGAGATCAACTGGAACGTCTGCGCTCCCTGCGTGAGCGTCGAGATACTGATAAGGTGGACAGGGCAAGGAAACAACTGGTCTCCGAGGCGCGCTCGGGCGGCAACCTACTGTACCCTGTTTTGCAGGCTGTTGAATCGCTGATGACAGTGGGCGAAATTGTACGCGCTTTGAAGTCAGAGTTCGGCGAGTATCAGGAAACAATTGTGATCTGATAAAGGCGTCGCAGGTCGAAAGTCGCAGGTCGCAGGTCGAAAATTATGCCCGAGCCCCAAGGCGTCCAGTTCCAGCCGAATAACGCAAAAGGAGACTCCGAAGTTCGACCTGCGACCCTCGACCTGCGACCTGCGACTGGGGCGACTGGTTTTTCCCCACTGCCGGCAGTCACCGAACAGCCGATCCTGGAGGTAAGAAACCTGTGCGTCGAGATTCGCCGTTCAGGCCGAGCGCTGCGCGCCGTGGACGACGTCTCTTTCCAAATCCCGGAAGAATCCACGCTGGGTCTGGTAGGTGAATCAGGGTCCGGAAAAACGTTAACCGCCCTCTCCATTCTGAAACTACCGCCGGCGGGGGTGGACATTAGCAACGGATCGATCCTCTTTCGAGGCAACGACATTTTGCAGATGCCGGACCGCGCATTGCGCAGGGTGCGGGGAAAGCAGATTGCGCTGATCTTTCAGGAACCGATGTCTGCGCTTAATCCGGTCTTAACAGTCGAGACGCAGCTGACCGAAGGAATGCTGGCTCACTTGAACATCTCGAAGAAGGAGGCGCGCGCCCGGGCGCTGCGCCTGCTGGAACAGGTAGGCATCTCAGACCCGGCAAAAAGGCTGCGCGAGTACCCGCATCAGTTGTCCGGGGGTATGCGGCAGAGAATCATGATCGCTATGGCGCTGGCGTGCGAACCAGCGCTGATTGTCGCAGACGAACCAACGACGGCGTTGGACGTTACAATTCAGGCGCAAATACTCAATCTAATTCGCGAGCTTCGCAAAAAATTCCGGCTATCTTTGCTGTTAATCTCGCATGATCTTGGAGTAGTCGCGCAAAACGCCGACTGGGTGGCGGTCATGTACGCCGGGCGCATTGTAGAATTTGCATCGTGCATTGATCTGTTCCATGATGCCCAACATCCTTATACGCAGGCGCTGCTTCGGGCAATGCCAAGACTGGAGCAGAAAACAGATCGGCTGCTGGCGGTGCCTGGAAACGTCCCATCGCTGGACTCCATCCCGCCGGGCTGCAGTTTTCATCCCCGCTGTCCGGAAATGATTGCCCAGTGCACAGCGGCAGTGCCAGACTTGCGCGAAGTGAAACCCAGGCATTGGGCGCGATGCATACGCAGGTAGAACTCGCGGGTTGCAGGTGTCGGGTGTCAGTTGTCGGGTGCCGGGTGTCGGGTTCCGGGTCTCGGGTTCCGAGTCTCGAGTTGCTTCGCCGCCGGGTTCCAGGTTTCGGATCCAAACGGGGTTAGTTGATGGGATGCTGAATGATGGGGAGCTATACTTACCGGCTGAGTCTGAGTTAAAACATGTCAATCCGAGACCCGGAACCCGAGAGCCGAGACCTGTTTTCTAAGACCCGGGACCCGCTTTTAAGAATCAGCCACTTGAAGAAGTACTTCACCGGCGGCACAGGACTGTTTAAGAAGGGCGGCAGCACCGTCAAGGCCGTCGATGATGTCAGCCTGGAAGTTCAGGTATCGGAAACAATGGGGTTGGTGGGCGAATCCGGGTGTGGGAAATCCACATTGGGACGCTGCGTACTGCGTCTTATTGAGCCGACGGATGGGCGCATCGAGCTGGATGGCGAGGACTTGCTGTCCTTGGATTCTGGCCGGCTGCGGAAAAAGCGCCGTGACATGCAAATCATTTTCCAAGACCCCTACTCATCCTTAAATCCGCGCATGCGCATCGGGTCAGCTATCGAAGAGCCGTTGATTATTCACCGGATGGGGAGCAAGGCGGAGCGAAAGCAGCGAGTCGCTGAATTGCTGCGACTAGTGGGCCTGGAACCGGCGGACGCACGGCGCTATCCACATGAATTCAGCGGCGGCCAGCGGCAGCGCATCGGTATTGCCCGCGCTCTGGCTTCAGGGCCAAAGTTCATCGTGGCCGATGAACCGGTATCTTCACTGGATGTCTCCATTCAAGCTCAGATTGTGAACCTGCTAGACGAGCTGCAAGAGAAATTTCATCTCACTTTTCTTTTCATTTCGCATGGCCTACCGGTTATCCGCCACATCTGCCACCGCGTCGCGGTGATGTATCTGGGAAAAATTGTGGAAGAAGCGCCCAGCGAAATGCTATTCGAAAAGCCGTTGCATCCTTATACGCAACTCCTTCTGGCTGCCGTTCCGGAGCCGGATCCTGCCGTGCACAAAGAAAGAAAAGAAGCCAAAGGCGAGGTGCCCAGCGCATCGAATCCCCCGCCCGGCTGCCACTTCCACACGCGTTGCCCTGACGTCATGGACAAATGCCGGCAATGGGAACCTGACCTGGTTGAAGTGCAACCGGGACACAAAGTCGCCTGTTTTCTGCATCATGAGGTGGTCAAACGCCAATAACGACATGAGGGAGATCATCCTAGAAGGAACAGAGTGGAAAAATGAGAAAGATTTCTACGATGCATTCTTCAGGTCTTTCGATAGCTCTGTATCAGGTCAATATGACCTGGAGGCGGTCGATCGCAGTATTTCCCAGGCATACGCGAAAGGGATTGTCCTTCCCTATATAGTGCGGATCAAGGGGATCACCTCCATGTCCGACGAAGCGCGCGAAACAGTCAAGCAGTTCTGCGAGTTTATTAAGGAACTGCAGAAAAAAGGATATCAGGTGGACGTAAGTTGCGAGTGAGTCTTCTCACTCGTAGCGAAGCGCTTCGATCGGGTCCAGCTTGGCCGCCTTAGCCGCCGGCCAAATTCCAAAGAAGAGACCGACGCTGACCGATCCGGCAAAACCAAACGCTATTGCCCAGGGGGGGACGACTGCAGGCAGGTTGGGAATCAGCCTATTGATCAGGAAAGCAAGCAGCATCCCAAAAAGAATTCCGAGAACGCCGCCGGCTCCAGTGAGAGCCATGGCTTCGGTAAGAAACTGCCACACGATGTCGCTGCGCCGCGCGCCGATCGCCTTGCGGATGCCGATCTCTCTGGTGCGCTCGGTGACAGAAACCAGCATGATGTTCATCACGCCGACGCCGCCCACAAGAAATGCCACCGACGAGATAGCCACCATCACGGCCAGCACCGCAAAGGTAATCTGGTCGAATGTCTGAATGATGGTTTGCGCCGTCCCAATGTCGAAATTATTGGGATCGTTGTATTTGACATTTCTTCTTCGCCGGAGCACCTGGGTGATCTGATCTATCGCCTGATCCAACTGCCCTTCCTTGGCCTGCACCGCGATGAAATGATCGTCCCAAGTCGGGTAGGTCTTCTTAAAAGCCTTGTAGGGAATAATAATCAGGTCATCGGCCCTGTCATCGCCGAAAGGTCCGGCGGTGTGCTTCTCTTGAGTTCCAATCACTCGAAATTTCTTGCCGTCGAGGATGATCTCCTTGTCGATGGGATTGGTATGCGGAAACAATCCATCGACCACGTTGGAGCCGATCACGCACACTTCGGCTGCGTGCTCGTTCTCGGCGGCAGAGAAGTAACGGCCGTCGGACAACTTGATGTTACCGACCATTTCTGATTCCGGAAAATACGCTCGGAAAAAAGTGTTTTGCAGCTCTCGATCGCGGTACTTGGCCGTCGGCGGGGGAAAGAACTTCTGCAGGCCTGGAGAGACATAGGCCACCGAGGGGCAGAGGTCGCGGATAGCCCAGGCGTCATCCAGCGTCAACGGCTTGCGCTGACGTACTTCTGGAGGGAGCCGCCCGGTTTGAAAGAGCGGAAAGCGATAGATATAGACATTCCTTGTTCCAAACGATTCCACCTGGTCGATCACGCTCTGGCGAAATCCATTCAGGACTGACGCTACGCCGATAATGATAAATACGCCGATGAAAACACCCAGCACAGTAAGGAAGGTTCGGAACTTGTGCTGGCGCAGCGTGTCAAGCGCCAGGAGCGTGTTCTCTTTGAGACTGTTTAAGTTCATAAAGTCGCGCGATCAACTTCAGGACGCGGGGACTGAGCGACGCGGCGACACGGTGAAGGATATTTTTTCGCCGTGTCCCCGTGTCCCCGAGTCGCCGCGTCGGTTCTTCACTCCGCCCTCAGCGCTTCAATCGGATCCAGCTTTGCAGCTTTTCGCGCGGGATAGATTCCAAAAAAGATACCGATAATGGAGCAGAGCGCGACAGAAAGAATGGGAGCCCAAAGCGGAAACTGTGAAGGCAGGGGCGTGGCATTCGCGATTGTATAAGAAATAGTCCATGCCAGTGCCACTCCGATGAAACCGCCGATACAGCAGAGAATCACCGATTCAATAAGAAACTGCTTCATGATATCGGCATGGCGCGCGCCGACGGCCTTGCGCACACCAACCTCCTTGGTCCGCTCAATGACCGCAACAAGCATGATGTTCATGATAACAATTCCGCCCACCACCAAAGAGATTCCAACGACGAAGATCGCCACGGTGAAAATAATTTTGGTCAGATTCTCAAAGACAGTGTTGATCCCTTCCGATGTAACGAATCCGAAGTTGTCTTTGTCTTTAAACCTCAGATGGCGCCGTGCGCGCAGCACCAGGCGCGCCTGGTCCATTGCTTCGTCCATGCTCCTGGGGTCTTTAGCCTTTACATAAATGGAGATGCTGCGGCGCAATCCGTAAGTCTTCTGAAAGAGGCCCAGGGGGATGTAGGCGAAATTGTCCTGCGAATTACCAAAAACGGACCCCTGTTTTTCAGCTATCCCCACGATGAGGTAATTCAGACCTCCTATTTTGAGTATCTTCCCCACCGGGTCAACGCCTTGAAAGAGATTGTCACGCACATCGGTGCCGATAAACACAACAGGAGCACTGCGCTCCTCTTCCTGGACCGTGAAGAACCGCCCCTGGTCAACGCTCATCTTCTGAATCTCGATCATATTCGCCGTCATCCCCACAACCCGCGTGTCGGTCAGCTTCTGGTTGCCGTAACCAACCTGCTGGTTGGTGCCGATTCGAACTCCCACATCCTGGGCGGCTGTAGCCTGCCGCTTGACGGCGTAGTAGTCGTCCAGGTAGAGCTCTCTGTTTCTCTTCACGGCGTCCAGCCACTCCTGACGCGAAGTGATAATTCCAAACTGCTCGATGGTAAATACGTTGGCGCCCAGGTCGGCTACCTTCTCCTGCCAATAGGTGTTTAGACCCTCAATTATGGAAATGACGGCGATGATGGAGGCGATACCGATGATCACACCCAGCAGCGTGAGGAAGGTGCGCAGCTTATTGGCCCGCAGCGAAGAGACGGCGATCTTCAGCCCGTCTACCAGAGCCATGCCCGTGTGCTCGCCGGCAGACAGGTTCCTCTTCGAAGGCAGAAGCAATGACTGGGATTTGGCTAGGGAGTTCATTTAAAAAGTCTCGAGTTGCGGGTCTCGAGTCTCGAGTCTTGAGTCTATCTCTGCAATGCTAACCATTAAATTCCTTACGGGCCGCAAAGATTTGTACGCTCGCCGAGTCCCCGTGTCCCCGTGTCTCTAACGTTTTGGTTGCGGCCCTGCCGCTAGGTCTCTTCGGTGAATAATCCGGGCTGGGTCTCGATTTTTGCTATTTGAACCCCGAGACTCGAAACCCGAAACTCGAGACTTAGATTTAGTGCTTCACCACGTCATGCTCAATCTGGCCGTCACGGATGGAAATAATCCGATGGGCATGCTCGGCGACGTCATGTTCGTGCGTCACCAGAATGATGGTGTTCCCTGATTCATGCAGGCGCTCGAACAGCGCCATGATCTCGTTACCGGTCTGCGTATCGAGGTTTCCCGTAGGCTCGTCGGCCAGAATGATCGAGGGCCGGTTGACCAGGGCGCGCGCGACGGCCACGCGCTGGCGCTGACCGCCCGACAGTTCGTTGGGCTTGTGATTCATCCGGTCTTCCAGTTCCACCTGTCTGAGGGCTTCCTTGGCGCGCTCTTTTCGCTCCGCTGGAGGAGTTCCGTTGTATATCAGGGGAAGCTCCACATTATGCAGCGCGGTTGCCCGCGCCAGCAGATTGAAAGTCTGGAACACGAAGCCGATTTCCTTGTTGCGAATATAGGCCAACTCGTCGTCGTCCATCTCGCTTACGAGCTTGTTGTTGAGCAGATATTTCCCCTTCGAGGGAGTATCCAGACAACCAATCAGGTTCATCAATGTTGATTTTCCGGAACCACTAGGGCCCATGATGGCCACGTATTCATTTGGCTTTATGTCAAAAGTGACACCTTTCAGGGCATGGATTTGTTCCGCCCCCATCTCGTAAGTCTTCCACAGGTCTTCTGTATGGATCAAACTGTGATTTTCGTTCACGTTCTAACTCTTCTCTTCCGTCTTTGCCTTGGTGCTATTGTCAATCTTTACGGCGTCGCCGTCCTTCAGGCTGCGCAGTGTCTTGTAGCTGCCGGTTACGATTTCCTCGCTGCTGGAGAGACCGTTTTTCACTTCAATGTCGGTTTGACCCGTGATTCCTGTTTCTACGGGTCGAAAGACAGCCTTGCCATCTTTGGAGACAACAAACACGCCCTGTAGTTCCTTCTTCTTCGTTTTTACGCCGCTGTTGGCACTGACCACTCCGGACTTATCACCACGTTTTGGGGGCAGGTAGTTCCCCTTTCCATCGACATCCACTTCACGAATCGTGAGCGCCTGTATGGGCACGGTCAGCACATTGTGTTTTGTCGCCGTGGTGATCTCCGCCGTGGCGGAAAGCCCCGGGCGCAGCGACGCCGGTGGATCGGTCAACTGCACCACTACTTTAAAATCCTTTGCTGCTTGCTGGGTTGATTGCTGCTGTTGCTGCGACGAGAGCGTACCCGTTTGAAGCGCGCTGCTGCCGACCTCCGTGACTACTCCCTTCAGCGGCGTGTCCTGAAGCGCGTCGACGGTGACCTTAGCGAGTTGGCCGACTTTCACGTGCACGATGTCCGTCTCATCCACCTTAATCTCTGCTTCGATGACCGACAAGTCTGCGATTATCATCAAGGTGGCTGACGGATTGTTCAACGTTCCTGGAACGGCGCGCTCACCTGCTTCCACATTCAACTTGGTGATCACTCCGGTCAACGGCGAACGCAACACCGTTTTGGAAAGGAGATCCTGGGTTTTGAACAGCATGGCCTTCCCCTCGCTTAACCGGCTGAGAGTGGCGTGGTGTTGCTGCTGCGCCTGCCTGAGAGTTACCTGAGATACGTTGACTTGAGCCTCGGCCCTTCGGACCGCGGACCGAGCAGAGGTGAGCTTGGCCTCGACGATCGCCAAGTCGTTCTTGGCGGCATCATAATCTTCCTTAGAAAGCAGGTTTTCCTCGTGGAGTTGCTGCAAGCGCTTAAACTTGGCACGGGCCCGCTCCATGTCATTTTCCGCCTGCTTCAAGTCGGATCGCGCGGCGTCGAGGTTAGCCTGGTCGCGGAGCTTGTTGGCTTCGGCTATCGCGATCTGGCCCTGAATGTTGGACGCGTCGTAAGTTTGCGCCTCGACGCTTGCCTGCTGGGCGCGGAGATCAGCTTCGGACTGCAGCGGATCGATGCGCAGCAGCACGTCACCCTTGTTGACCCGATCACCCTCCTTTACTGAAAGGTGAGTGATCACGCCCACGATTTCTGCCTGCAACTCCACGTAATTCTTGGGTCTGATCTCCCCGGAAGCATTGACGCGGGACTCAAGCGTTTCTTTTTGGGAGACCTTGCCTGTCTGCACCGTCACGCGGTTCTTCCGCGTCGCACTGATACTAATTATGATGGCAGCGATCAAAACGACGACGGCAATCGAGCCGATAATAATTTTCTTTTTCGTAGACATCCGCTAAAGTGCCTCCTGTACCGGCTTTATACGAAATCCATTCTCAAAAAGTTTCAAACTCATGGCTGTGACGAATTTACGGAAGTTGGACAGCGATACCCGATTCTCATTCACCGTGTGCAACTTCAGAGCTGGGAGAGACTCAGGAAGGTCGCCGACTTTCCGGACAATCCTTTAAATGCCAACCTATATCACAACAGCGAGATACAGGCAATGATTCTCACTGGCAAAATTATCGGACGGTGTATCGCAGGCCAAGTTGCAGATGAAAATAGGACGAGTGGCGGAAAGGTCTGGGGCGCCAAATCCGGTTTTCTCGTCCGCTTTAGCGAAGGCGCCCCCTGGCCTCCTCGGCAAATTCACTCTTGGGATCCAGGTCGATTACGGTTCGGTAAAGACGCGTAGCTTCGTTTAAATCCCCTTGCTTTTCATAGATTTCGGCCATGTAGAAATACGCTCCTTGATAGCCGTGGTTCAAGCGAATGGCACTCTCAAGCTCCAACAGAGCCTCATCGTAAAGACCCCGGTCGGCCAGGATATTGCCCAAAATGAAAAACCCCTCAGGATCATTCGGCTTTAGGCCCACGTACCTCTGAAACTGTGTTGTGGCCCGATTCAACAGGCCGTACTGGGCCAGCGTTAAACCGAGGTTGTAACGAGCGTCAGCATTCTCTGGCTCATCCACCACTTTTTGGTACAGGGGAAGCAGATCCTCTGAAACAATGTCATCGGAGTGGTCCAGCCGGTCATCAAAAGGATTCCCGACTGCAAGGGCCATCATCCATTTTCGATGCCTGTCGGCAAATTGTACGCCGGGCTCCACTCCCTGGTCCACCCACATCCTGAGTTCTTCGGCCAAATCCTCGGCCCGCTGCTTCGAAGTGACCAGCTGGTACATCTTCATCAACTGGCAATATTGCTCGGTCCCTTCCTCGCAAAGCCTCAGGGCGGTGCTTAGAGCTTCCACCGCAGACGCGGTGTCACCCGATTCCATTAGATTGTGGTACTGTTCCAGGTTCTTTTCTACAAGACGCTGGCTGGCCTGTCTGAGCATTTTTTCGATCTCTTCCAGGCGATGGCCAGAGGATTCCGCGCCGTGAAATGCCTTCAGATACTCCAGCCGGGCAAAGCCAAATCTTCCCTGTTGCACGTAGTCGTAGCCGCGCTTTATCAGGTTGTCTATTTCTTCATCAGTGAGTTCTTTAAACAGGCCCATAATCCCAGCTAGATTTCACCAATCCAAAATAACATATTATTTCCTGAATTCGCTGACTCTTGGTATTCTTGCGCCCAATTCCATGATTTCAGTATCGCAGGCCTTGCAGATAGTCAAGGCCTACAGTCCCGCACCGGAGTGCTGCGCTGTGCCTCTGGAAAAGGCACTCGGATCTGTTTTGGCCAAGGACCTCTATTCCGATATCTTAATGCCGCCCTTTGATCGGGCCACTATGGACGGCTATGCTTTTCGGGCGGCAGATGTCTCCACTCCCAATGCTTCCTTGCGGGTGATTGGAGAATCCGGCGCAGGCCGCGGTTTTGGCGGGATCGTCGGACCGGGTGAGGCTGTGCGCATAATGACGGGCGCTCGTGTGCCTCAGGGCGCCGACTGTGTGCAGATGGTTGAAAAGACCCGGGACAGCGCCAATCAGGTAGTGATCCTGGAGCCCGTAGAAACGGGAAAAAACATCGCATCCGCCGGCAGCGAGGTTGGCGCCGGCGACAAACTGGAGGCAGGCCGTTATATCGGATCGTCGGTGCTGGCCGTACTGGCCTCCTTTGGCGCTGCCGCCGTTACTGTCTTTCGTCCTCGACGAGTGGCACTGCTGGTAACAGGGGACGAGTTGGTGGATGTGGCGATGCGTCCCGGGCCGGATCAAATTCGAAATTCCAACGCTTACTCGCTGATGGCGCAAATCCGCTCCTGTGGCATTGAACCGGCGTACCTTGGTGTGGCGCCGGATCGCGAGGAGTTGCTTCGACCGAAGTTGGAGCAAGCTGCCAGTCATGAAATTTCGATTGCTACTGGCGGCGTCTCGATGGGGAAGTACGATCTGGTGGCCGGCATATTGAAGGAGATAGGTGCCACAATTCACTTCGATCGAGTCGCAATCAAACCAGGAAAGCCGCTGACATTCGCGACTCGCGGCAACAATCTATTCTTCGGACTGCCAGGAAATCCGGTTTCCAGTTTTGTCGCATTTGAGGTTTTTGTAAGGCCCGTCCTGGCTCATCTCATGGGAAAGAAGGGCTCGCTGGCGGAGATTACCGCCCTGTTTAGCGGCAGCTTTTCCAATCGAGGGCCGCGAGACTATTACGGGCCGGCTCGCACTCGGTGGAACGGGCGGCATTGGGAGACAGAAATACTAAAGACTCGAGGCTCGGCGGATATCTTTCGCTTTTCCGCCGCCGACAGTCTTGCTGTCCTTCCCGCAGAATCAGATTTTCGCTCAGGAGCAGAGGTCCGGGTACTTCTGCTGAGCGACTATTTGGAAAGGGTCACTTCATGAGTGAATTTTCTCATTTCGACGCGCGAGGAAAGTCCCACATGGTCGATATCTCCCACAAACCCGACCAAAAGAGAACCGCCAGCGCCCTGGGAAAAGTCCGCCTCTCGCAGGACACTCTGAGCAAGCTGCGCGAAGGGATATTGCCCAAGGGTGATCCATTCGAAGTGGTGCGAATTGCCGCCATTCAAGGAGCCAAGAAGACAAGCGAATTGATACCGCTTTGCCACACGCTGGCGTTGACGCAAATAGACGTGAATCTCTCGATAACCGATGAGGGGGTCGAAATCCAGTCACATGTCAAATGCATTGGGCCTACAGGTGCTGAGATGGAAGCTTTGACGGCCGTCTGCGTCGCCGCGCTGACACTCTATGACATGTGCAAGGCAGTGGATAAAAAGATAGTGATCGGTCCGATCTGGCTTATGGAGAAGAAGAAGGAAGACCTGTAATTTCGAATGACGAATTTCGAATGACGAATGACGGTCAAGTGAACTAGGCCTACGCTCGAACTCCCCTAAATTTGCATATTTTTATTCGCAAAAATCCGACTAACCCAGTTTAGTAACCTAGGGAAGGTTAAATCAATTTCTTAACGAGAGCGGAGAAGGTAAATGAAGGATCTAAAGGACCGGACGAAGAGATTTGCTTTGGAGGTAATAAGATTTTGCTCACGGATGCCAAACAGGCGTGAATACTGGGTTATTGGCAAGCAATTAATCGAATGCGCATCATCTGTGGGTGCAAACTATCGTTCAGCCTGCAGGGGAAAATCAAGGGCAGATTTCATCGCTAAGCTGTCATTCGACATTCGAAATTCGACATTCGAAATTTTACGGCTTTTTCGGCGCGCTGGCGGCGATGGGATACTTGGCGTCATAAAGCTTTACCAGTTGCCCTGTCAGGTCCGCACCGGGAGCAAGGTAGGCCAGGAGCCCATCTTGAGCGATTAGGATCATAAGATAGTTGTTGTCCAGCGCGTATTGCTGAATCACTCCCTGAAGCTTGGTTCCCAGACGGTTGACGATAGCTTGACGCCGCAATCCCAATTCCTGATTGAGATCTTCCTGCTTGCGCCGCAATCGCGTTTCCCGATCCTGAAGCTGGCGCTCCGTATCGGCTCGCGCCTCTGCAGACATTTTGAGCTGATCCTGCATGTACCTGTTGCGGAGAGCGTTGTATTCCGTTTCCTCCCTCTTGAGCGCGTCCTGTTGCGCGTTTACCCAGTTCTGGACGTTGGCAAACTCGCGCTGCCCCTCCGCGGTGTCTCCCAGCGCCCGGGCAATATCGACCGCTCCTACTTTTGTGGGCGCCGGTTTGGCAGCCGGTTGCTGAGCCAGCGACACGCCATGGAAAATTCCCGACACGAAAACTGCCATCAAAAATATTCTTCTCATATGCTCGTTCCTTCTTTTATTTAATACGAATCTCAAAGGGAGCTAACGCTAACACTTCTTCGCACAGAATACGGAGCAGATCCCCCAGCGAGTCCCACAATGCTGCCGAACCAAAACCCGGGACCAGCATCTCCCAAAACGATGGTTTCCTGGCAAAGACCACGACCCGGAGGCGACGCTCCGGCGGAAGACGGGAGAGATTTCGTACTTCTTCGATCGCCTCGCGGATGCCGCCGATCCTGTCCACCAGCCCATGTTGTTGAGCCCTTTCTCCGCTCCATACGCGCCCCTGGGCTACTTTCAGAATTTCGTTCTCGTCCCGGTGGCGGCTCCTGGCGACCTTGGTGACGAAATGCACTCGGTAAAACTCCTGCAGGTGGCGGCGCATCGTCTCGCGCTCTGCTGCAGTAAAAGGCTCAAGCGCCGAGTAAAAGCCCGCATGAACCGCCCCGGAAATTGAATCCATCCGGACTTTCAATTTCTCCAGCAGGTCTCGGATTACGAACTTTCCGCCAATCACCCCTATCGATCCGGTGACCGTGGCGCGCTGGGCAAGGATCTTGGCTCCGGCAGTGGCTATGTAATATCCACCAGACGCAGCCATATCACCCATGGAGACGACCACCGGTTTTTTTTCCGCCGTCAGTTGCACCTCGCGCCAGATAATATCGGAAGCCAAGCCCGATCCGCCTGGGCTATTGACACGCAGTACTACTCCGCGCACCCGCTTCCGCCTGCGCGCATCAGCCAAAAGTCGGGCCATGGTTTCGGAGCCACATATCATGCGCGGAGTGCCGGTACGCCGGCTTTTGCCACTTGCGATCATTCCCTCCGCCACAATCAGGGCTACTTGTGTTCGCCGGTAAGTGAGCAGCCTTTTCCAAAAACCTTCACCCACCCGGGTGCGCTCCAGCTCTTGCTTGACGAGCTTCTGGCTTTCGAGCCGGCTAATGACCTGGTCTTCAAACAGCAAGTCGTCTACCAGTCCTCGTTCCTTGGCTTCCCGCGCGGAATAAGGCCCCTCGTCAAGCGCCGCAGCAACCTGCTCCTTGGTTTTACGCCGGCAGGCACTGACTCGTTCGCCCAACTGCTGCTGAAGGTCCTCAATTAGAGTCTGGATCTGTTCCTGCTGGGCCTCGGAGATGCCTTCATGAGTAAAGATGTCTCCAGCGGATTTGTATTTTCCCACATGAGTGAGTTCAGGCTGGATTCCCAACCAATGCAGGGCATTCTTGAAAAAAATCAACTCAGCCCGCAATCCGACCAGATTTAGATTTCCAGACGGCGCGAGATAAATAGAATCACCTGCGCATGCCAGGAAGTATTCCTTGTTTCCCCCGCTCTCCATAAAGACAACTACCTGCTTGCCACGGTGGCGAAAGTCGTCCAGTGCGTGAACCAACTCTTCAATCTGGGCCCAGCCCAGATTGGGCTCCCGCAGCACTAGCAGTATGGCGGCAATTTTTCGGTGGCCCGCTGCATAATCGATCGCATCCAGCAAATGCTTAAAGTGGGCTTTGCGTCTGGGAGCGAACAACGAGTATTCGGGGACCGCCTCAGTAAAAGCCTCTTTCAGCTCAATGTAGAGGAAGCGTTTTTTCCTAGCCATTTACAAATTTCGAATCCTCAGTAAAAGACTCAACGCAAAGGCGCGAAGGCGCAAGTAGAAGATCGCAGGCCATCAGATCCACAGGTCAACAGGTCTCAGATGGCTGAGCTGTAAGTTCTTCCGTTCGAAATTCGTCATTCGCAATTCGCCATTCCCCCTTCCGGAGTTCCCACAGCCAAAGCAACACAAAGGGAATATATTCAAGGCAGAGAACCACTGTCAAATCTCGCGGCGGGGAACCGCGATAGGCCGAGTAACTGAAGGGAAGCGCGGCACTCAACCACAGCAAGGAGGCTTTCGGAATCGGCGCCATCGTCCAGGCCAGCATCAAAAAATACCAGGGGTGCCCCACGGGGGAAAGGATCCAATAGAAAGTAAATACGAATTGCAAGAAGCGAACAAACTGAAGCGGTGAAATATCGGAATAGCGATCAAGCAGAGATGCCTCCTTAGGGGCGCGGCTCGGAATTTCTCCAGAAGTTCTCCGATAAGCGGTCACAGTTCGCCAGTTAATTACAAGAAATGATGCCAGGAACAAGGCCAACATCCCAAAGCCGATTTTGTTGTCCCAGTAGAATCCCAAAGCGCGAGAAATCTGCAGCGCGATTCGATACAGCAGGGAGTTAAAGGCAAAGAATTTAGGGTAAAGCGTGAGACTCTCAAAAAAATGCCAGAAGTTTCGCGGTCGAAGGGCTAATAGTATGCCTGCAAGTGATGTCATCACGGCCATCCAGCCGGCTCTTCGGCTTCTGGTAAAAATCCACACCAATCCCAACGCCGGTAGAAGCTTGGCCAAAATCGACAATCCCCAGCACGCCCCCGAAATCGCCCGATGCCGGCGCCATGCCACAAGTGCCAGGAGCATGAAGCAAACCGCGACCACTTCGGAGTGTCCGTTCCCTACTGCCTCCCAAATGACCAGCGGGTTCCAGGCGTAATAAAGAAACGTGGCCCGCGGGCAATTCCACTCCCAAAGCAGCTTCCACAGCAGCAGCAGTGAGATTATGTCGGCGGCCATTGCGATCAGCTTCCAACCCAACAGCGAATCTCCGAAAACCTTCCAGGAAATTCCAAACAGAACCTGCATCAGCGGCGGATAGACCGAGTACCAGTGCCGCGAATTCAGCCGATTGAAATGCTCGTCCTGAAGGTGCTGCAGCGCCGGATCGAGAGGCCTGTAATCATAGGGATTTATTCCCGAGGCAACGAGTTTTCCATCCCAGAGATATCGATGCAGGTCGTCGGACAGCAGCGGAGGCGCGGCAAAAGCGACCATCCGGGAGCCGACGGCAACCGAAAACACGAAAAGGACGACAGACCTCCGCTCGGTCTGAGCGCAGACGCGCGCCAGGAGCATCGTGCCAAACCCAGTCAGGCAGCAAACTGCAAACAGCCAGGGGTGCCGGATTCCTGCGGCGAACAACCAAATGGCACAGTTGGCGAGAAAGAAGACAGCGCCCAAAATGACCAAGCGAAACGAGTCACGCATTTCTAAAATGGCCGGTGAGACTGGGAAGGATAGCAGATTATTGCAGACGCGCACATGGTAGTCTGTGCGCTTAGCTGTTGGCCACTTTCTAAGGATCGAAGCATCCTTATGTGAGCTAAAGGAACAGGAAATGAAGCGATATAGTTGTCCACTTGCAATTCTGAGTTTAGTAGTATCGGCGACACTGCTGGCGCAGACGTCACCATCAAGCGAAACGTTGAACGGCTATGGCATCACGTTCACACACGTCGTCACAGGCAAGCTTACTGACGGGAGTTTCTTTAAATTTAGGGGTTGAATGTTTTCGGTTTTATGTATATATTCTGTACATGAGCCAGATTAACCTGCATATAGATGATGAATTTGCGGAGAAGCTAAAACGCTTGATGAGAGTCCGCGGGTTCAAAACAAAATCGGAGGCGATTCGGACTGCAATCGACGAGACCCTCCAGCAAGAACTGCAGAAGAGTCGCTCGACAGATTTCACAGAATGGCTCGGCTTGGCGAAACAGGCGACAGTAAATCCCAAACCGAAGTTTCGCAGCGACGACGATTTGTGGAGGTAGTTCGTGGTCGTCGACACTTCCATTGTTTTGGCCGTATTCTTTAACGAGAAACACGGCAGGTGGGCTGCCGAAATGCTAACCAAACATTCCAGAGAGCTGCGGATGAGTACTGTCAATCTGGCAGAGGCCTTGATCCGTGTCCGAGATCGACAGCCGCGACTTTACAGGGACCTCGAGAACAAACTGGTAGAAAGTGGGATTCGATTCATCGCTCCCACGGTGGTCCATGCGCGCTTAGCGGCTGAAGCGCGCCTCAAATATCCTCTCAACTTGGGCGATTGCTTCGCCTATGCTCTGGCTGCAGCCGAGAATTGTCCAATCCTAACAACTGATTCGGACTTTAAGAAGGTAGATGTAGCCGTGCTTTTGCCCTCTTGAAGGTCAACGAAGGAAGGTTGCTGGAAAGACTCGTCGCAGTGGGCTGGATAACTCCTGCAAACGTCAAGCGCCGGAGGCGCGACGAGAGCTTAGCCAGGCGTGAGCGCTTTTTGCGAACCCCTGGTTTGGGTTTCCCATATCAGATCCGTGTTGTGCAGATATTTACATTGCCGCACAGCGCCCTTCCGGGGGAGCTGAGAAGAGAAATTGATTCAATCTGTAGGGGCGACCCTGTGTGGTCGCCCGCTGCAG
>DASXTB010000311.1:0-10197 GCA_036505615.1 Acidobacteriota bacterium | reverse complement strand
AAATCCTGGATGTCGGTTGTGCCCAGGGAACGTTGGCCCTGCTTCTGGCCGAACGAGGACATCGAGTCTGGGCCTTAGATATTCGCCAGGACTTTTTGGATTACGCTGTGTCCCGCCACGAAAGGGGAGAGGCTCACTTCGTTTGCGGCAACGTGCTCGAGGTCGAATTAGAAGATCGCTTCGACCTAATCTTTTGCAATCAGACGATTGAGCATCTCGTTCATCCGGAAAAACTTATTCGCCGGCTGCACCAATGGCTCGTTCAAGCAGGACGTTTGGTGGTGACCACGCCGAATGGATTGTATTTAAAAAACTCCCTTCCAAGTTTCTCCAAACTTGGTGACGTGTCTCAGTACGAAGATCGGCAGTACTTCGCCGATGGTGATGGGCATTTTTTCGCGTATCACGAAAATGAACTTCTCGAAATTTTCAGAAATAGCGGTTTCAGGCGCGTGTTTGTCAAATATTTTGAAACTCCGTGGATTTCCGGTCACATGAAGATCCGCTATTTGCATTCGATATTGCCCGCCACGATGCTACAAATGATGGACGGGATGACACTTAACCTTCCGGGATTGAGCAAGCGTTTAACCCACCAACTGCTTGTTGTGGGACACCGATGAGTACTTTGAGAATCCAGCACGACGCGGAAAAGATGCGGAATTTAGGACGCCTGGCGATGGGACGCCTGAGAGCAAATATTCTGACGTTGCGGGGCGCTGTTCTCCAGGAGAAGGTGTTCGTGGGCTCTGGATGCCGAATCGAGCGGCCGTGGTGCCTGATGTTAGGGACGCGTTGCATGTTGGAAGATGATGTGTATATAAAAATTGTAGACGACGGGGCGAGCGTCGAATGTGGCGGTTACCTCTTCATAGGTCGTGGAACTCAATTTGATATCCAGAGCAGATTGGTTATTGGCGACAATAGTCTTATAGCTCCGGGATGTTTCATCACTGACCATCAGCATCGCTTGGACCCGAATTATCGTATTGATGAACAAGAATGTATTGCCAAATCAGTTGCCATAGGCCGGGACGTGTGGCTCGGAACTAAAGCCATTGTTTTAGCCGGCGTGACCATTGGCAACGGTGCGGTCGTCGGCGCAGGGTCAGTGGTTACCCGTAATGTCCCTCCAATGGCGGTTGTGGCTGGCGTCCCCGCCACGATCATTCGATATCGCAACGAACTTCATCGTAATGCCCAAGTCACAAGAACACGTTTCGGTCGTCATTCCGACCTATCGGCGTGAGCAAGTCTTACTGGACACGATTGTCTCTGTCCAGGAATTGAGTCCGCCTCCGGCCGAAGTTCTGGTTGTTGACCAGACGCCCGATCACGATGAATCCAGCATCGTTGCCTTAAGTAGGTGGGAACAGAAAGGACAGATTCGTTGGATACATGCCGACTCTCCCTCCATTCCCCACGCGATGAATGTCGGGTTAACCGAAGCCCGGCAGGAAGTTGTGCTCTTTTTGGACGACGACATTATTCCAGATGTTCATTTGATAGGTGCTCATGCCGCAGCGCACCGTCGAGAACGTTGCGCGGTCGTGGCTGGGCAAGTCTTGCAGCCTGGGGAAGCGCCTTTATCCCCAGGTGATGACGCTGGCTCATTTCGTTTTTGCTCGAGCCGGCGCGTTTGGGTCAGCGAGTTTATGGGGGGTAATTTCTCTGTCAATCGCAAGTTTGCCATCCAGGCGGGCGGCTTCGACGAAAATTTTGTGAAAGCCGGCTATCGCTTTGAGGCGGATTTTGCAGATCGTGTCCTGGCTGCGGGCGGCAGGATTCTCTTTGAACCTGCTGCTTGCATTAAACACCTTAAGGTACATAGCGGTGGGACACGGGCCTTCGGCTTGCACCTCACTACGATCAGTCCGGCACACGCTGTCGGAGCTCACTACTATGCGCTGCGCAACAAGAGCGTACCCTCCTGTCTGTCGGCGATCTTGCAGCGTTGTTTCCGGGCCGTTCGAACGAAACACCATCTGCGCCGACCTTGGTGGATTCCTGTTACGCTGATTGCGGAGTTGTTGGGTTTGTGCTGGGCGGGGATTCTGTATTTGCGCGGCGCGCGACTTCTTGAACCGGAGATAAGGAGTCTCGACAAGTAAATGGTTGAAGTTGCTCTGCTCGCATCGCTCGCATTGGCGATCTGTCTGGTAGATCCGCGAAAGGGAATCTTTCTCAGCATCTTGGCCGGCTTTCTTGCAGACCCTATCCGAAAAATGCTTCCCGGTGAACCATTGTTCTTGAATGTGGTGGTGGTCGCCTTTGTTGCTGCGACGTTCATGGCAGACAGAAAGCAGGGCTTGAGGCTAGGTACACTCGGGGTTCAGTCACGGAACATGCAGCTCGCGATAAAGATGTTTTTAGCTCTGGTTGTCGTTCAAAGTGGCATTGCCTTTCTTTCGACAGGCAGCCCAGTGATTGCTGCTATTGGCCTGCTGGCTTATTTTGCGCCTCTTCCTGCTATCTTTGTCGCTTACCATTTTGCCCGGAACGAGAGTGATGTTTTTAGGCTGATTAGTTTTTACATTTTGTGCAGCGCCGTCCTTGTTTCGGGCGTTTATCTATCAGTAATGGGCTACGAAGGAAATCTGTTGCGTGCGGTCGGCGTGGAACAAATCATCTATTCGGCCGCTACGGGCGAACGTCTTCAGCTTCTTTCTGGCTTTCTGCGCAGCTCCGAAAATGCAGCCTGGCATGCAAGCACGGCGGCATGCTTACTGATCCTGCTGGCCGTATCTGCCCGCCGAAGCGCCCGCTTTTATTGGATAGCCGGTATCGGTATGCCATTTTTAATCGTCGCGATTTTGCTGACCGGCCGCCGAAAGGGATTGGTTGCGGTTGTATTGTTTCTTGTGATTTACGCATTCTTGTTAGCGTACTTTCGTCGAGGCGCGCAGCGTTTGGCTGTTCTGCTGCTGCTGTTGGGCGTCGCAGCCGCTCTTTTCGCACAGACGAACTGGTTCTCCGAGGAAAAAGTTTCGGTTTACCGTCCCTACGTGGAACGGGGATCGACTGCCGCCGGCAGCGATGCCATCGAGCGCCTCCGCGGTATGACCATCGATTCGTTCAAATGGATTATTGCTCAGAACGGATTGTTCGGCGCGGGCGCTGGCACGGGCAGTCAAGGGGCGCAATATTTTGGCGGCGGCGCCGATATAGTAGGAGGGGCGGCCGAAGGGGGGCTGGGGAAAGTTCTAGCGGAGCTTGGGGTTCCCGGCCTGGCTTTGCTCTTTTGGCTGCTCGCCGGGCTTCTTCGCGTTCTGTGGCAGCTCGCAAGGGATGTGAATAACAGAAGTTCCGTGCGGGCTAGGATGGTGTTTGGGTTGCTTGCTCTTTTAGGCGCCAACGCTGTTGAATTCACAACCGCCCACCAAATTTACGGCGATCCTTTTGTCCTGCTGATGTTGGGATCGATTTTAGGCTTTGCGTTAGCCATTGCCCAAATTGACCAACGGACAACTTCGAAAGATGGTCTTTGCGGTTCTGCGTGGGTTTCAGACGGACGTGTGAGAACGCATCGAAAAATTGGAGCAGCGACTGTAGGAACCTGAGAGAAAAATACCAGCGGCGCCACCGGTAAGGAACGGGCGGAGGATGTAATTACTCACCGCGCATGAGACCATTGACAGTAAAGAAGCTCGAAAACTCTCGGAGTTAGTTGTTTGATTCGCTTCGCGCTCACTTAGAAGCTGTGAAAAAAATTGATTCAATCTGTACGGACGACCCTGTGTGGTCGCCCGCTGCAGAATCCAGCGCATTTGTGTCGGCTCCGTTCCGAAGCGCATCCTCGGGAACTGTGCAATTTGTTTGGCTAGTCCGTCGGCTACGGCAGCGGGCGGCCACACAGGGCCGCCCGTACGATCAGATGCATCTTTTCACAGCTTCTTACGGTCGCGGTTCTGATTTTTCGCATCGCGAGATGGCGAGCGTTTCTCCGGAATGAAGGTCAGCATTTTCGCAACCCACCCAATTCAGTATCACGTCCCCTGGTTTCGCGGCCTGGCGTCGCGGAAGGAAATACGGCTAAAAGTCCATTACGCGCTGCTCCCGAATTCAGAACAACAGGGTGTCGGATTTGGCGTCCCATTCGACTGGGACATTCCGATGTTACAGGGTTATCAATGGGAAGTCCTTTCTAATGGCGCAGCCGCTCCCAGTCTTAAGGGATTCTTCAAAAGCCGCGTACATGGCGCCGCGAGAGTTCTCGCAAATGAAAAACCAGATGTCGCCATCCTCACAGGCTGGAATGCTTTTCCTTTACTTCAGGTATTGTGGGCGGCTGTTGCGATGAAGATCCCGGTCGTGGTGCGGGGCGAGTCCAATGTCATGCGGCCTCGTCCAACATGGGTCCATCTCGCTCATCGGTCGCTGTTGTCCTTTTATAACGGCTTCCTTGCGATCGGCAAATCAAACCGGGCGTTCTATCTACTGAACGGTGTCGCTCCAGAAAGAATTTTCCATTGTCCGTATTTCGTTGAAAATGATCGATTCGTTAGACAACTGAAGCGACTGAACGGCGATCGAGACGTTTTGCGCTCGCATTGGGGCATCCGTGAGGATAGCACCTGTTTCTTGTTCGCGGGAAAACTCGAACGCAAGAAGCGGCTCATGGATTTGATTGAGGCAGTCAACAGAGCGCGCGCCAGCAATCCGAAGATCTTTCTGCTTGTTGTTGGAACAGGAGAGTTGATGCATGAAGCGCAACGGAAAGTTCAAGAGTGCCGGCTTCCCGCTGCCTTTGCAGGCTTTCTCAATCAAACGGAGATCACGCAAGCCTATTGCGCCGCGGATTGTCTGGTTTTGCCCTCCGATTACGGTGAGACCTGGGGGTTGGTGGTCAACGAGGCGATGGCGTGTGGACTGCCGGCGCTGGTCAGCGATCGAGTCGGTTGTGGTCCGGATCTAGTCGAGGAGAATGTGACCGGAGCCGTCTTCCCCTGTGGCGATATTGCTGCCTTAGCGGAAATGCTTGTCAAACTGGCCTCTGATAGAGCCATCCTTCCGCAAATGGGCCAGCAGGCTAGATTGAAGGTGAATTCCTACTCCGTCGAAAATGCTGTGGAAGGAACCTTGAACGCGATTCGGTCAGTAGCAGGGTATTCCTAATATGTGTGGCATCGCTGGAGTCCTTACTCTTGACCGAGCAGTGGACGCGGAGCTTGTGGCCGGTGTTTTGCGGATGCTGGATGCGCAGGTTCACCGCGGGCCGGATGATTGGGGAATTCTGGTGCCCGACGCAGCGGTACAGGATTCTCAGGTAAGGGCGCTGCTAAGTGGATTTGCCAGCGAGCACGTACGTACCTATCCTGGCTCGGCAACCGCCCCAGCCGCTGTCCTGGGCGCGCGGCGCCTCTCCATCATCGATCTATCCCCGCGGGGCCGCATGCCCATGGGGAATGCGGATGCGCGGGTCTGGGTTACGTACAACGGCGAGGTTTACAACTACCGAGAGCTGCGCTCTGAACTTGAAAATCGAGGGTATCCCTTTCAATCCGACACCGACACTGAGGCGATCCTGCATGGCTATGAAGAATGGGGCGAAGAGGTAGTCCAACGCCTTCGCGGCATGTTTGCTTTCGCGATACTTGATTTCCGCGCATCGAATGATCCAAAGCTCTTCCTCGCCAAAGATCGATTCGGCATAAAACCTCTTTACTGGGCGCGGAGAAACTGCATTTTGCAGTTCGCCTCCGAGGTGCGAGCTCTGATGGCCTGTGGCGTCATGCCTAATCAACCCGAGCCCCGGGGGCTCCATGGTTTTCTTGTCCATGGTTCCGTGCCGGCCCCGTTTACTACGGTGCGCGATGTCTTCTCCCTTCCAGCAGCGCATAGTTTATCAATCGACGACCGAACCTACTCCTATCCGAAACCGCGCCATTACTGGTATATGCCGAAGTGCGGTACGCTTAAGATAAGCCCCGAAGACGCAATCTCGGAGACGCGGCGACTCCTTGACGAGAGCGTGCGACTGCGTTTGGTGAGCGATGTCCCGCTCGGTGTTTTTCTCTCGGGAGGAATGGACTCATCGGCGATCACCGCGCTGGCTTCGAAACACCTCCCTCATCAGCTGACTACGCTGTGCGTCACATTTGATGAGGAGGAATTTTCTGAGGAGCAGCACGCCGCGCGCGTAGCAAACCGTTTTGGCTGTAAGCATGTGCAGGTGCGGTTGCGTGCCCAGGAGTTCATCGAAGAGATTCCGAAGATCATGGCTGCCATGGATCAACCTTCCATAGACGGCGTCAACACCTATTTTGTTGCAAAAGCAGCGCGGATGGCTGGGCTCACTGTGGCGTTGTCCGGGCTGGGAGGAGATGAGATTTTTTGCGGATACCCGGGCCACCGCGCCGCTCCGCGCATCGCCCGAGCAGTGAGATTTCCGCTTGTGCGATTGAGCGCGCTTATGGCCGGCGCTCTGGGAAAGCACTTTGGATACGAGCGCCTCGAAAAACTTGAGTTCCTTCGTGACGCCGGAGCGCTTGGGTGTTACCTGGCAATCCGAGGTCTTTTTCCTCCACGACGCGCCGCTCGGCTTCTTGAAGCAGGAGTTCTCCCACTCGGTTCAACCGATCCGGAAAGAAAATCTTTGACCTTCTCCGAGTATGCAGAGATGGACATTTCTCTTTATCTTCAGAATCAGTTACTGCGTGACAGCGATGTCTTTGGCATGGCGCATAGCTTGGAAATCCGCGTGCCGTTTCTCGATCATCGGCTTGCTGAATTCGTACTAGCGCTGCCGCAGTCACTAAAAACCTCACCGGCAATGAACAAGCCCTTGCTTGCATCCGCCGTTGCAGCGGAACTGGGATCAGAGACAAAGCGTCCCAAGATGGGTTTCATTTTCCCATTCGAGCGATGGCTCCTCGCTCACAGCCAAGAAGCATTGCGTCACAGCCAACATGCTTCGCAAATACAGACGGCACGGGCTAGGGCCATTTGGGATGCTTTCGACAAGGGGCGAATTCACTGGTCCCGGCCATGGGCACTGGCGGTTCTGGGGGGCATGGAGAAACTCGGCACTCTGGCTCATTCTCACGAGAGAGCCGATTCTGGACGGATCCTTTTCTTGCTTCCGGACATTTACTCCACCAAGGGCGGGATTTCTGTCTATAACCAGAATTTGCTTCGGGCCGTTGGGGAGGTTTTCCCTGGGTCCGAGTTACGCGTGATCAGCGTCAACGACAAGGCGATGGACTCAAAGGCTCCAGTCCAGGGCCGAGTCCATTTCAAGGGGTGTGGGCCGAGGAGCTCGATCCTTCTGAAGACGCGGGTAGTGTTTGCCTCGCTCGCTGAAGCCTTGTGGCACCGACCCGATCTGGTGATCTCCGGCCACATCAATCTTGCTCCACTGACGTTGTTACTTTCCGCCGTGTGCAGCACGGATACCGCCCTCCTCGCTTACGGGATCGAGGCTTGGAATCCAAAGCCGGCGCTCCGTTGGGCCGCCCGGCAAATTCAGCGCGTTTTTCCGATCAGTCATTTCACTGCCGGTCGAATGGCAAACTGGGGAATCAAACCTGATAGAATGCGGCTCCTGCACGTCACCGTAGACGGAGAGGTTTTTAGGCCGATCCGCCGCGCTCGGACCGGCGGACCGGTTCTCTTGACCGTTGCCCGTCTAGACTATTCCGAAGCTTACAAAGGAGTGGACCAGGTTCTCCGGGCCCTGCGACTCGTCCGCACACATCATCCGGATGTGCGTTACGTTATCGCCGGCAATGGTGATGATGTTCCTCGACTGAAAGCTCTTGCCCGGGAAGTGGGCGTAGGAGATTGTGTTGATTTCCGGGGTTTTGTTCCCGACGAGGCTTTGCCGGCCCTCTATGGCGAAGCCGACCTTTTCGTGATGCCTTCCCAGAAGGAAGGTTTCGGAATCGTGTTCCTCGAGGCGTTGGCCAGTGGTGTTCCGGTAATCGCTGGAACCGGTGATGGATCCGAGGATGCTGTCCTCCAGGGTCGCGCCGGTGTTTTGGTGGACCCTGAGACGCCGGGACAGCTTGTAGAGAGCATTTGCAAATTCCTTGACGGCAGAGTTGATGGGAATCTTCGGGATCCAGCGCGTCTACGACGGCTGACCCTAGACCACTACGGGTTCGATCCTTTTCGTGAAAGAATCCATGACCTGTTCCTGGACGCATGGGGTGAAACCAGTTCCAACTACCAGCCCATGCTCAACGATGATGGCTGCCCACCGGCTTGAATTCCATGAAAGTTTTGCATGTGTCACCATCTTTTTTTCCCGCCCATGTCTATGGTGGAGCGACGGAATCGGTATATCAACTTTGCCGACACATTGCGCGAGAAGAATGCTCGGTTCGCGTGCTGACCACGAATGCAAACGGCTCGGACAGGACCTTGGAGGAAGATACGGAACGGGAAGTGGAGATTGCCGGAGGTTTACATGTCCGCTACTGCAAGCGGAGGGCAGCCCACTCCGTTTCTCCCACTCTTTTGCGTCTTTTGCCCTCCTACATCCGTTGGGCAGACTTGGTGCATCTGACAGCAGTTTATTCCTTCCCGACAATTCCTGCGCTTCTGGCATGCAAGATTTTACGCAAGCCTTTGATCTGGTCGCCTCGAGGCGCGTTGCAAAGATGGCCAGGCTCTACGCGGCTCCCTTCCAAAGCTGTGTGGGAGGGCACATGTCGCGTTCTTGCTCCAAGGCGATGCGTCCTTCACGTCACATCAGAGGAAGAAGCACGCGAGAGCCTGCAGCGGTTTCCTGGTTTCAAGGCGGTGGTTACTCCAAACGGCGTGGAGATTCCAGATCGTGTGAGTCACGTTCCTAAGAATGGACTGTTTCGAATCCTATATCTGGGCCGCCTCCATCCCAAAAAGGGAATCGAAAATCTGTTGGCCGCTTGTAAGCTCCTCAACTCCGACGCAGCCTGGTCACTTACCATCGCGGGCGCCGGTGACCCGGGCTACGGCAAGAGAATTCGGGACCGCATAAATGAGATGGCATTATCGCAACAGGTCAAGATGGTTGGAGAAACGCGGGGAAACGCGAAAGAGAAGTTATTCGAGAATGCGGATATCGTCACTATGCCGTCCTTCACGGAGAATTTTGGCATGGTGGCGGCCGAGGCGCTGGCTCGGAGCGTGCCAGTGATTGCCGGTAGAAACACTCCATGGAAAGGGATGGAAGAAATCGGATGTGGCCTGTCGGTAGACAATGATCCGCAAAGTCTGGCAGGGGCGATCGTGCAGATGATGGGGATGCCCCTTCGCGAGATGGGGCAACGCGGCAGGGAGTGGATGAAAAGAGAGTATTCTTGGAAGTGTCGGGCTGCGCAAATGATTCAGACCTACGAGGAGATTTTATTGGAGCCGCGACCGTAAGTGAACGCGGATCGAAATCAAATGGGCAACTCCCAAGTTTTGAAACCTCTTTGTGTCCTCTGTGTCCTCCGTGGTGAAGCATTTTTGAACCACAAAGGACACCAAGGACACAGCGTCTAGACCATGAAAAAAGATTGCGCCGGCATCGCAAACCATTCTCTCTCGGTGATCCTTTTGACCTTCAATGAAGAGGCCAACCTGCCAGACTGCCTTGCGAGTCTTAAGGGACTGGATTGCAAAATCTTTATGGTGGATTCCGGAAGCAGCGATCGGACTGTGCAAATTGGTCGGGCTGCGGGAGCTTTCATTGTCGAGCATCCCTTTGACAACTATGCCTCCCAACGGAATTGGGCACAGCAAAGGCTGCCAATCGACAGCGACTGGATTATGCACCTGGATGCTGATGAACGCCTCACGCCTGAGCTTGTGATGGAAATCAATCAACTGCTACGAAAACCGCTGAACGGAATTGATGGTTTTTTGTTCCGTAAACGGACCGTTTTTATGGAGAGATGGATCAAGCACGGAGGACATTACCCGTCATACCATTTGCGGCTCTTCCGAAAAGGATATGGGCTCTGTGAGGATCGTTTCTATGATCAGCACTTTCTTGTAAATGGAAGGATTCGCTCGCTCAAGCATGATTATGTAGACGTGCTAACGTCGGATCTCCGAACCTGGACCCTAAGACACGCCCGCTGGGCGGAGTTGGAGGCAAAAGAGATCCTGCGGAATGATAAAAACGGGCACCGCGTTCGTTCAGCACTATTTGGGAATCCAATCGAGAGAAGACGCTGGCTGAGAGATGATTTGTACGCTCGTTCTCCTTTATTTGTGCGAGCGTTT
>DASXTB010000310.1:0-22751 GCA_036505615.1 Acidobacteriota bacterium | reverse complement strand
TGGAGATCTCGCAGAGCACACAGGCGGGCTCGCGCACATGTTCCAGCGTCACGATGTTCAGGCAGGCATCGAAGCACTCCTCCCGGAAAGGGAGCGCATGCAGGTCTGCGACTGCATCGAGACCACTGTAGTCCCAATCCGCGTCGCCCAAGGCGAAATCGACTCCGCAATAGCGTTGATCGCGGAAAAACCCGCTGTATGCTCCTTCGCCTGCGCCCGCATCGAGGACTCGCGCGCCCTGCGGTAGCTTTGCAGCAAACTCAGATACCGCCCGCTCAATCGAGGCCTCGAAATTGAGCACGTAGTTGCGTAGAAACAGAGGCAGAAAGCGTTGCAGCGCGCCGTATCTCATGATTTCTTGCGCGCCTCCACCATAATCGTGGATCCCGCGTGGCAGGCGGCCTCGAGAACGGCGAAGGGAAGACAGGCAACAACGAGGCAGAAATAGATCAGGTTCTTGCAAAGCTGGGCGCGCGGAGACTCGCGGACGCGGCGGATCCGACGCGCCATGGGATCAAGCCCGGGCGCGAGGCTGGTCGCGAGGCCTGCAGGATTGTCGCGGAGCGAGAAGTATTTCCGGCGCACCACCTCGAACCCGTTGCGGTCGAGAAGCATGTCCAGATCACGGGGACGGAAGTTCCACAGGTGGCGCGGCACATCCAGGCCATTCCATTTCTTGCCCAGGAGCAGCAGTTGCCAGCAGGCTGCGTTCGGCACTTGGACTATTAGACGGCCGTTCACTTTCAGCAGAGCGCGGGCCTCTTGGAGATAGGAACCCGGATCGTGGACGTGTTCCAAGACATGGAACAGAGTGACCGCAGCGCAACTGTTCGGGGGAAAAGGGGGATTGGACAGAGTTGCGCAAACAGCGGGTACCCCGTTGTCTTTCCAAGCGAGTCTCGCGGCTCCGTGACTGAGGTCGAGCCCGACCACGCAGTAGCCGCGTTCGGCCAGCATCTTCACGAACAACCCTCCTCCGCAGCCGACGTCAAGAATGAGGCCTTCGACGGGCGAAGATCCGAGAGCACGGCATACAAAGTTCAAATGGTCTCGAAGGACCAAGCGACGATACAGCTCTTCCAACTGATCGACCGTTTCTCCCTCTGGACTGAACCAGTAGGTATCGGGATAATACCGGCGCAGTTCATCGGCAGCGAGCTGGGGAGAAAGCCGGAGTAGCCCGCATTCCTTGCACTCGACGATTTGGAACTGCTTGTCCGTAGTGTGGTAGAGGCGATCGTTCGCCTCGAACAGAGTGCGAAACTCCGAGTGTCCGCAAGCAGCGCATGCCCCCAGAGACTCGCCGGCGGCTCCATCACGCGCGCGCTGGGAGCGGGCAGCGAGTTCAAATCTTTGTGCTTCGATGTCCATTCGCGCAAATCGCGGCTAGGATTTTTTCACCCCTTCTCGCGGTCACTACGATTTAGGTCCGTGCTTCTTTGTCTTCTTCTCTCTGGCCCAAGCTTCTTTGTTAACCTGCCGGCCGCGGGCAATGCCAAGCGAATGGGGGGGAACGTCTTCGGTGATTGAAGAACCGGCCGCCACGTAAGCGCCTTCGCCGATTCTTACCGGCGCGATAAGCTGGCTGTCGCTGCCAATGAACGCGCCATCACCGATGTAGGTGGGGTTTTTGGCGAAGCCGTCGTAATTGCACGTGATGGTGCCGGCGCCGATATTGACATCTTTTCCAATCTGAGCGTCTCCCAGATAGGTCAAGTGCGCCGCCTTGGTGTTGTCTCCCAAGCTGCTATTTTTCACTTCCACAAAATTCCCGACACGGCAATTAGCCCCAACCCGGGCATGGGGACGAAGGTGGGCGAAGGGTCCGACAATCGTTCCCTCGCCGACCTCGCTTTCGGTGATCAAGCAGCAGTCGAGAATTTGCGCCTCGGAGCCGATGCGGCTGTCGACAATGCGAGTGTTGGGAAAAATCGTGGCGCGTTCTCCGATCTCCGTCGCGCCCTCCAGCGCGACATTCGGGTGAATAACGGCGTCCCGTCCTATCTTCACCCGATGCGAGGCAAAAAAACTTTCCGGGTGCACGATGGTCACCCCTTCCAGCATGAAATGTTTCGCCCGGCGCAGCCAAATCTTTCGCTCCGCGTCGGCCAGCTCGACCCGAGTATTGACGCCCGTCACGTCCTCGGGATGCGGAGAGGTAACGGCGATCACCTTGCGGCCCAGCTTTCTCAAAATTTCAAAAGTATCGGTAAGGTAGTACTCCCCCTGATCATTTCTGTTGTCCAGCTTTTCCAGCGCCTGCCGCATCGCAGCCGCCTCAAAGCAGTAAATGCCCGGATTCACTTCGTCGATCTTTTTCTCTTCGGGAGTCGCATCGCGCTCTTCGACGATGCGAAGAATCTCAGGACCGTTCCGGATAATCCGTCCGTAACCGGTGGGCGACTGGAATCGCGCGATCAGCAGAGCCAGGGCTGCCTGCGTTCGCTCCCGTTCGGCAATCAGACTGCAGAGCTCGCCGGGCGCCAACAAGGGATTGTCGCCGTAGTAAACCACGACGCTCCCGCGGAACTCCTGCAAAGGAGCCAATGCCTGCATGGCCGCATGACCGGTCCCTTTTTGTTCGGATTGCAAAGCAAATTCGACCGGATAAGCCTGCAGAACCTGTTTTACCTGTTCCGCCTCGTGGCCGATGACGACTATCACTTTAGCCGGTGAGAGCGACAGCGCCGTTTCGACGGGGTATTGGATCATCGGTCTTCCGCACAAATTGTGAAGTACCTTGGCCCGCTCCGAGCGCATGCGGGTTCCCTTTCCTGCCGCCAGAATCACGACGCAACAGGACGGAGTCCGGTGCGCAAGGGAGGCGATCGGTTCGCTCGAAATCAGGCTGGTCATAGACGTCAAAAGTGTAGCAGAAAACTGAGATCGACACTTTGAGGCTGTATCGAATTAAGAAACCACGGGTGTCAAACCACGGGGATCACTGGGAGCACGGGGAATTTACTGATTCCTTTATCAATAAGATTTACTGCAATTTCGAAAGCCCTTGTGGTCCCACGTGTTCCCAGTGTCCCCCGTGGTTCACAGTTTTTAGACCCTCTCCTTTACTCTGCCCGTGGCGCTTCGATGACGGCGGTGAACTCTTTGCTGGCGCGAATCGGCTCAAAATCAGGGTCATTTCGGGCAAGAAACTTATTCTCCGGGTTCAACTGGATCGACTTCTCCAGGTTTCGTATAGCCAGTTCAATGTCGCCGGCCTGGGCGTGAGATGCGGCAAGGGCGTAATGAATATAATCAGCCTTTGGATCGGCCTGGATGGCCGTCTGGAAATACTCGATAGCGCGCTGAAAATTCGCTTTGTTGTGTTCGATCACTCCCACATCGAACATTTCCTCGGCTGTTTTCGGATGGTGCTGTTTTCTGGTGGCGCCCTGCGACAAAGAGATCTTAATAAAGTTGCGGGCCCGGTCCGTCAACTCAATTTCTTCGGGATAGTTCTCAATCAGCCTTTCGAATAAATCCATCGCATGTTGATAATTCTTGCTGTAAAGAGCCTTAATGCCGCGCTCATACAAGTCCAGGAGAGCTTTCTCGTCCTTCCTCCGTGCTGCCAGTGCTTTTTCCCCTGAGGCAGCCACCTTGACCTTGGCCGCTCTGGCCGTGGTCTTCTGGGCTGACTTGGCGGAGATGGGGAGCACTCGGCTTTTCAAGGCCGCTGCCGTCGAAACCTTCTTGGGGAAACTCGTGGGTTTCTTCTTGGCGCTGCTCGTCTTTTTCTTGGACTGTCTGGCTGGGGCTTTTGCTTTTTTCATTGCCCGAGCGGGATTTCTGCGCTTTGGAGGTGACATTATCTGCTTTGTCTCCAATAAGTTAAACGCCTTAGACGAGCGGTGAAGCCCACTTATTATAGGTTTTTCACCTGTTCAGTCAAGGTACTCCCAAAAACCAGTCTGTGCGCGCGATTGCATGGAAACGCTTTGCGGTGTGTTATAAGAGGATGTTTCCTTAATACAGATCGAGGTGAGCGGATGGAAATCCCCAACTTTGTGCTGCGTGAGGAAGAGAATGAAAAGCTTATCTTTATACTTTCGTCTCTTCTCTCTACCTGCCGTGCGGAAGCAGTCTTTTTGATTAACCGAAATGGCCAGGCCATAGCCTCCAGCGGAAAATCTCCGATCCACGACGAACAGGCCCTTGCCTCGCTCAGCGCCGGAAGTGTGGCTACCACACATGGGCTGGCGCGTATCCTGGGAGAGGCCGAATTCAGTTCCATCTTTCATCAGGGAACCCGATGGAATATTCACATCTCGTCGGTCGGCGACCGCGCTATTCTGGTACTGCTATTGGAAAAAAATAAGGGATCGGTGGACGACGCTAGCCTGCGCCGTGCGAAAATGATAATAGAGGATGTGCTAAAAAAGAACTGGCAGGCTCGCAGTGATGTCTCTGCCGGAAAGTCGTGAGCATGATCACAATTCAGTCCCATTCGTTTTCCCAATAATAGCTGGTTCGCCTTAAGAATTCATGTCGTTTATCAACTACGCAAATCGCGAGATCAATTGCAAGATCGTCTACTATGGTCCGGGACTGGCGGGGAAGACCACCAACATCACCTTCATCTACGATTCGGTGAATCCAAAAAGCAAGGGCAAGCTGATTTCCTTGAACACGGAGATGGATCGCACTTTGTTTTTTGATTTCCTGCCGCTCGATCTGGGAAACATCGGAGGATTTAAAACCCGCTTCCATCTCTACACAGTTCCCGGGCAGGTGTTTTATGAGGCAAGCCGCAAGCTGATCTTGAAAGGGGCCGACGGCGTGGTATTCGTGGCCGATTCTCATCCGGATCGCATGGACGCAAACATCGAAGCGATGCGAGACCTGAAAGAGAATTTGAAGGAGTACGGCTACGAGATCGAGAAAATCCCGTACGCGCTGCAGTTGAACAAGCGCGATTTGAGCCCGCTGATTCCCCTCGATTCGCTGGTACGAGAGCTAAAGATCGCCAATGAGCCGGTTTTTGAAGCAGTAGCCACCAAAGGAACCGGAGTCCCGGAGACGCTCAAGGCCGTGGCTAAGCAAGTACTCACGGTTTTAAAGCAGGATTTGCTTTAAAGGAACAGGTCGACTTGCGACCAAAATGGATCTGCGACTTGCGACCTGCGACTTGCAACCTTCAACCTGCAATGTTTCGCCGTCGCTTCCAGAAAAAATAAACCGGCACTCCCGAACCGATGATCGCAATTCCCATACAGGATCGAAGCGGATCTGAAACGATTGTGCTGGCCACGATCGAAATCGACACCAAGATGAAAACCACGGGCGGCAACGGATAGCCGGGAACCCGAAAGATGTGGCCGTCCTCCCCTGTTTTCCGCGCCCGGAGCCGGAAAAGACTGGCCGCTGTCAGGCAGTGAAAGATCCATGCGCCGAACGTGGCAAACAGGAATAACTGCTGGAATGTGCCGGTCAGAACCAAAAGAAACGACCATCCAGCCTGAAGAAGAATGGAATAGCAGGGCGTTCCAAATCTGGGATGCAACTTCCCGACGAGCTGAAAAAAAAGACCATCGCGGGCCAGAGCGAAGTAAACGCGCGATCCCATCAGAATATTGGCATTGATCGAGCTTAGCGCGGCCACCAGGATCGATGCGGCGATGAAACTGCCCCCTGTCGGGCCAAAGACCTGCTCCGCCACATCGGTGCTGACTCGCTCGGAGGTCGCCAGTTGCCCTATCGGTAGCCGATAAAGGTAAGCCAGGTTCAGGAGAAGGTATATCCAGATAATGATCCCGCAACCGAGGCCCAGCGCGCGCGGGCCTGTTTTTTCGGGCGCTTTCATTTCGCCTAGAGTGAAAGTAATGAATTGCCACCCCTCATAGGCGAACAAAGCAGCCAGGGTAGCGATGCCCAGGCCTCGCAACGGCGGGATGTTGCCTGTCCCCGCGAAGTTGGCGACTTTCCCTCCGGGCAAAGCGAATCCAAATAGGATCAATGCCCCCAATGTGGCGATCTTAGCTATCGTTAAAAAATTCTGCACTCTCGTGCCCAGTAGAATTCCCACACAATTGATGGCGCTCAGACAAGAAACGACAACAATGGCCAAGGCCTTTCGGGCGCTGCTGGATAGAGGAATGAAGTAGGCCATGTAGATGGAAAAAGCGCTGGAAAGCGCGGCTACCGCGCCAGTTTGAATAACCAGTAACAACGTCCAGCCATACAGGTAGCCGGCAAGATCTCCGAAAGCCTCACGGATGAACACGTACATGCCTCCGGTCGCCGGCAGCCGCGTGGCTAATTCCGCGTAGGTGAGAGTTCCCAAAAAGGTCAGAATTCCGGCGCCCGCCCAGACAGCCAGGAACCAGGGAGGGTTGGTTACCTGGCTTGCGATCGAGGCAGGGACCAGAAAAATGCCGGAGCCGATAACCGCGCCCACGATCAGCATGCTGGCGTCAAAGGTAGAGAGGTGACGCTGCAATGTCGAATGCGGAATGTCGAACGACGAGTGCGGATCTTTGTTTAGCAAGATAGTCTCATAGACTACTCCTGATTCCGGTGCGCCCATTGGCCACTGCATTCGACATTCGACATTCGACATTCGTCATTCGTCATTCCAGCTTCGTCATTCGACCTTATTTCTTCAGCCACTGGTCGAACCATTTCAGGAAAGTGTCATACCAGAGCTTGCTGTTTTGAGGTTTCGATACCCAATGGCCTTCATCAGGAAAGTAGAGCATTTTAGAAGGGACGTTGTTTCTCTGCAGCGCCGTGAAGAGCTGAAATCCTTCTCCGATGGGAACGCGGTAATCCAGTTCGCCGTGAACCACCAGCAGCGGCGTTTTGAAGTCCTGCACAGAATTGTGAGGAGACCAGCGCTCATACATCTCGCGATTAGTCCAGGGAGTTCCCTTGAATTCCCATTCCGGGAACCACAGTTCTTCAGTGACACCGTACATGCTGGTGAGGTTGAACACCCCGGCATGCGAAAGAAGAGCCTGGAAGCGATCCGTATGTCCCTCTATCCAGTTGACCATGTAGCCGCCGTAGGACCCGCCTGCCGCGCCCATTCGCCCCGCATCCACATAGGGCAGTTTGGCCGCGTAATCAACGCCTGCCATTAAGTCCTCGAAGACCTTTCCGCCCCAGTCACCGCTGATCTCATTGGTGAAGTCCTGGCCAAATCCAAAGCTTCCGCGGGGGTTAGGCAGCAGCAAAACATAGTCTCGTGACGCCATTGCCTGCGGATTCCAACGATATGAAAAGCCGTTGGCCCAGGCTCCCTGGGGTCCGCCATGGATCAAGAGAAGGAGCGGGTACTTTTTACGCTCCACAAACATTGGAGGTTTGATGAGATAACCCTGGATAGAAGTTCCGTCCTTGCTCTTCCAGGTAACGCTGTCAGGCTCGCTCATGGCGAACTGCTGCATGAAATCCCGGTTGACAGAGCTGACCTGCCTGATATCCAAGCCATGTATGTCTGATTGAAAGATCTCGGCCGGCATGTTGAGACTCTGGCGCGTGAATACAAGGCGGCGATTGTCGTGCGAAACTGAATAATCGCCGTAGGTGAATTCGCCTCCCAGAATCTTTTCCGTTTTCCGCGACGCGACGTCGTAGGCATACACGGCCACTGTTCCTCCCGTCGCCGCACTGAAATAAACAACATTGGAACCGGGATCCCAGGCTACCGAGTCAATGGAGATATCCAGGGATCGGGGCGTGCTCTCTGTCCTGCCACTGCGCCGGTCATAGAGCATCAGTTCCCAGCGATCCGATTCAAAGCCGGGAGTTCGCTGCGAGCGGTAAGCAATGAACCGGCCGTCGGGAGAATAGACCGGGCCATCGTCCGCGCCGGGATTAGTGGTTAGTTTGCGAGCCTTGCCGCCGCTGACGGGCACCACAAAAAGATCGCTGTTTGTACTGGTCGCCTCCACCCGATCCATGTTGCGAACGAATACCAGTTCTTTTCCATCCGGAGAAAAATCATAATCGGTGGGCCCACCGAGCGAAAACGGCGGAGCATCATTATCTCCCGGCGTTAGATCTTTAGCTTCGCCTCCCTGACTTGCGACCACGAAAATATGCGTCCGCTTTCCCTCCTTCCATGCGTTCCAGTGCCGAAAGAGGAGATGGTCGAGAATTCTTGCTTTGACCCTGCTCTTTTCAGCCTGCTCGCTTTTCCTGCGATTGCATTCATTGTCGCCGCACTCAGGATAGACGTCCGAAACAAACGCCAAGTGGCGGCCGTCGGGTGACCACACCACGCCGTCGGCGCCCGTGCTGAGGGTTGTGATTTTTCGCGGCTCTCCGCCATCCACACCCATGACCCAGATCTGCGGCAAGCCGTCGCGGCTGGAGATAAAGGCGATCTGTTTGCCGTCGGGCGACCATCGCGGAGAATCATCGCGTTTGTCCGAATTAGTCAATTTGCGGGATTCGCCGCCTTGCGGTGGGATCAACCAAATGTCCGAGTTGCGCGTGTTCCGCTCCCAATCGAGCTCGGAAATACTGAACGCGATCCATTTGCCGTCAGGCGAAAGCTGGGGATCAGAAACGCGGCGGATCTTGAGCAGGTCGTCGATGGTAAAACGTTTCTTGTCGGCTCCGGCAGCAGCCGTTGCAAAAAACAACAGGAAAAGCAGTAAAACGGACATCCACCTTCTCATAGGCACCTCTCGACTTTTCCACAGTCCTGTGGAAATCTCTGTGGAAAAAAAACGGCTTGGCAGTGCAAGTTGCTAGAAATTGGAGGTTTACGCACTCTCACCGGGTTTCCAAAACAGTGGAAAACTGCCGATGGTCTTGCCTTTTTCTCACATCCTTAGATTTTAAGCTTCTCTCTTGCAGCTCTCAGAAGCAAGACGCACAAAAGGGCAAACATCACGATTCCGATAAGATCGGCCAGGACGCCGAAGCGTTCCCAGCCATGAACGCCCACGCTGTCTAGAATCCACTGAAGCAGGGAGATTTCCTTTGGTTTGCCTTCTATCATCACCGTCTTTGGTATTCCGCTGAGAAAAGCAATTGCCACACCGGTCAGCGATCCTCCGGCCACCAAACCGGTGCTGTACAACATGCCGGAACTGACTTCTGATTCCTCTTGATGTGTGATTCGGTCAACGAGGGCTTTCATCATTCCGCCCACAAAAATCGGCGCCGTGGTTGAAAGCGGAAGGTATACACCCACGGCGAACGAAAGCGATCGAATCCCGCAGAGCTCAATTACGACCGAGATGAACATTCCGATGAAGACCAGCCCCCATGGTAAATCCTGAGCCAGCAAACCCTTGATGATGGTCGCCATCAGAGTCGCCTGCGGCGCGGAATAGCGTTCTGATCCGATCGCGTGCGGCACGCCCCCAAAGCGCATCGAAGCGTCCAGCAGCCGCAGCGTGATGCCGATGACAAACACTGAAGCCAGCACGCCGATGATCAGACCAATCTGCTGATAAATCGGTGTTGCCCCGACGATGTAGCCGGTCTTCAGGTCCTGGCTGGTGGCGCCCGCATTGGCGGCGGCGATGCAGACGATGGCTCCCACGCACAACGCCAGCGACTGATAGCCGGCCCCGGTCCATCCCAGCGCCACGAATGTCAAACACGTTCCCATCAGAGTGGCGATTGTCATCCCGGATATAGGATTGGAAGATGAGCCGATAATTCCCACAATTCTTGAGCTGACCGTCACAAAAAAGAACCCGAATATGACGACCAGCAGGCCCATCAGCAGAGTACCCGGAAACGTTCCCGGAAGTTGGGGAAGGATGGCGATGATCAGAACGAGCGCCAGCGATCCGGCAATTACGTAGGTGATCGGGATATCCCGCTCGGTACGGCGCGGGGTGATACCCGCCTTGATGTCGCGCAAGCTCTTGAAGCTCTCTCTGAACGCGGAAATGATCGTAGGCAATGTCCGAATCAGAGTGATCAAACCCGCAGACGCCACCGCGCCGGCTCCAATGTAACGGATGTAGCCCAATCGAAGCTCGCTGGTGGACATCTGCGAAATTAACTTGTCTCCTACGCCCGGTTTAAGCGCCGCCGGCAGCGCGTCGCCGATAAATGACACCAGCGGGATTAGAACCAGATACGAGAGGACCCCGCCGGCCACGAGAATGCCCGCGATTCTCGGGCCAATGATGTAGCCCACTCCCAAGTACTCTGGCGTGATTTCGGCGGCCACGCTGGCATTGGGAAACACCGATGTGCGGGATGCAGCCCAGCCCGGGGTGTCCTTCCACAGACCGAGCACGCTCATCAGGAACTTGTAGGCCACGGCCACGCCTAAACCGGCAAACACTTTGCCGGCCATCGAGCCACCCCGTTCTCCGGCGATCAGCACTTCAGCGCAAGCCGTTCCTTCAGGATAGGGCAGAACCCCATGTTCCTTTACGATCAGCGACCGGCGCAGAGGAATCATGAACAGCACTCCCAGCGTGCCCCCGGCCAAAGCCAGAGTAAAGATGTTGAAGTAATTGAAGAACTGTTCACCGCCGGTAAAAAAAATAAACGCCGGAATGGTAAATGCTACACCGGCGGCAATGGACTCGCCGGCCGAGCCGACGGTTTGCACAATGTTATTCTCCAAGATCGTCGACTTGCCGATCTTCTTGAATACTGCGATTGCCAGTACTGCGATGGGAATGGACGCCGAAACCGTCAAGCCCGCCTTCAGCGCCAGATAAACGGTTGCCGCTCCAAAGATGATGCCAAAGACGGCGCCCAGGATGACGGCCTTGAAGGTAAATTCTGGAACTGTTTTCGAAGAAGGAACAAAAGGTTCAAACGACGCGGTCTTGGGAGCAGGATCGGATTTTTCGGCGCGGCTGTCCTCTTTATGAGCCATGAGATCTCCTTAAAAGAACGCAACTGCAGAAACGCTGCTGAAAACAAACCGCCGAAGTCTAGCGACTGCAAGAAATCTAACACAAGAAATCTGAAATAACGAAATCTTCATGAAAAGGGATAGTTAAGAAACCAATCCAGGGTGCAAATTTGCAGGCTTTCCCCTATTATAGCTCCCAACTGCCACAGCCAAGGGTGTAGCAGAACGCTTGCGACCATTCTCAGCGATTCGAAACGGGAGGATGTTTCACATGGAATTCCGTAGCACAGCTCTTGCACTGCTTTTCGCGTTGACTACCGGAGCGGCGCTGGCGCAGACCGTTTCAGGCACGCTGGTGGGACGCGTGACGGACCCAAGCGGGGCCGCACTCCCTGGTGTCACCGTGCTGGCTGTGGAAGAAGAAACCAAAGCCGAACGCATTACTATCACCAATGACGAAGGCCTTTATCGAATCGCCTTTGCAGTCATTGGAAAGTACTCCGTAAGATTCACGCTTTCCGGCTTTAAGACGCTGATACACCCAGGCATCGAGGTGCGCCTGAACAACACGACCACGCTGGATGCGAAACTGGAAATTGCGGCACAGGCTGAGACTGTTACGGTCACCGCTGCTCCGCCACAAATTGATACCACCACGGGCGAGCTGAAGACTTCGTTCGATTCAGAGTATATCGAGGACAAACCGCTCTTTAATCGCAACATGCTCAGCCTAGTAGCCGACGTTCCGGGCTTTCAAACCAATCCGGTCTCCGGTCAGAACAACCCCACCGCGTCCAGTGGGAGTTCGGTTCAGATTAATGGCACGGGCACGCGGTCGGCAACGTTTCAAACTGACGGTGTCAACAATGACGATTCTTCGGAAAACCAGAATCGGCAGTCCGTCAATATCAGTTCCATCAGAGAATTCCAGGTGCTGCGAAACAGTTTTTCTGCGGAGTTCGGCCGCGGGGCTGGAGCCGTAGTGCTGGTGCAGACAAAGTCAGGCACCAATGATTTCCATGGAGACGCGTACTGGTTCACTCAAAACAACATTTTCAACGCGCAGAGCTACTTCGGAAATTTAGCCGGAGCCAGAAAAGATGCAATCCATCGACATATTTTGGGTGGAACGGTGGGCGGTCCGGCTTTGAAGAACAAAGTTTTCTTCTTCCAGAGTGTGGAGCGAAATCTGAACAAGGGAGCGAGCTTGGCCAGCGTGGCGATCCTTCTTCCTCAAGAGCGATCCGTCGATCCCGCTGCCGCCGGTCTGTCGTCGGCCGACCGCGCCTGGATTGACGGCATTATCAATCGATTTCCAAATACCGCGCCCAACAGCCCCAACCTGGGAAACAGAATTTATTCCGCTCTCAGAGGATTCAACCGGCCGACTTCGGATTATGGTACACGCGTTGACATTCCGGCCAATATTAGAAACAACTTCATGTTCCGTTATCAATACAGCGCCCAACTCTTGGACAATGACGACAATATCGTGCGCGGCGAGGCGACCAAGCAAGACAATCGCCAGCAGGGTTTCGGCGCCACGCACACCTACATGTTCACTCCCAAAACTGTAGGGGAATTTCGTTTCGCCGTGGGGCGCAGGAGGACCACGGTCAACATCAAAGACGGCAACGATACGCCGATCGTGCGTTTCAGCGGTATCAGCCGCGGGACGTCGCTGGGAAGCTCCGGTGTTTTTCCCATCCTCCGTTACCAGACTGATTATCAGTACGTCTATAACATTTCAACTTTGCTGACCGCTACCAATGCGCTCCGGGCAGGCACGGACATCCGCAGGCAGCAGCTAAACGATCGAGCCGACCAGTTTTCGAGGGGTTCTTGGACCTTTGCCAGCGCGCAGGGCCTCAACGCGATCGAGAACTTCCGGCACGGATTTGTCAGCGCCTTTACCAAGTCCTGGGGCCCGAATTTTTTGGGGAATCGGACAGGTGAGCTTAACTTTTATGCGCAAGACGATTGGAAGGCCCGCCGGAATTTGACCCTGAATCTCGGAGCGCGCTTCGAGCACGTGCTGAAGCTCACCGAGGTGAACAATTTACTCGATTACGGTTTTGGCAGTGATACCTACGTCGATCCCCGGCTGGGGTTTGCTTGGAGCCCGGCAGCAGAAAACGGACTGCTGGGGAAGATCACGGGCGGTCCGGGGCGATTCGTGGTGAGGGGCGGGGGCGGAATCTTCCATGGCCGGCTGTACCAATCCGTGTTTTCTCAGAATGGAGCCAGTGTCCGATTCAATCCGCCCAATGCGTTGAGCCAGGACTACAACAACGTACTCGGTCCGGCCGACCCGACAGGAGGCTTCTTCTTCATTCCTGGGACGATTCCTTCGATTCGCTACAATCCTACAACGATCGATCCGGGCCTGCGCATGCCTTATACCGAGCAATGGAATTTAACCATCGAGCGGGAATTTCCCAAGCAGGTCTCGCTATCAGCCAGTTACACGGGAAACCACGGCGTGGGGCTGCTCCTGTATGATTTGGTCAACCGGGCGGAATTTCCCATCGTCGCCCCCAACGACCCGCGCGTAAGCGCAGCCAATCGTGGAGTACTGATGAATTGCATCGATCCCAATCCCCTGGACGCAAATCCACCTCCCGGCTGCATCAGTCTGGCACAGCCTCGTTACAACGATCGCCGGCCCGATCCGCGATACGGCGGGTACTTGAGGATCTTCAATGGATCCTGGTCGTACTACAACGGCCTTCAGATTGCCGCCACAAAACGCTACAGCTCCGGTTTTGCCTTCAGCGGCAACTACACCTGGAGTAAAGCGATAGACACCGGATCCGAGGCGACGTCCACCGGGCTCGATCGTGGCTCGTCACCAAACAACAAGAACTCAGCCGCATTTCTCCGTGGCTTTAGTCTCTTCCATCAACAACATCGCGCGGTTTTCAACTACAGCTATCGCCTGCCCTTCTTCTGGGGCATGAATCCGGTGGTGGGGCAGGTATTGGGTGGATGGCAAATCGCGGGCACTACGATATTCTCTTCAGGGAATCCATTCACGATCAATGCCGGATATGACGTCAATGGAGATGGCAGTAGCAGCGATCGGCCTTTTCTTGTGAACCCGGCCATTCTGGGCATCAGCATCGATAACGCTCGCTACAATCCAGCCACTGGCCTGCAGATCAGCCAGACGCGAATCAAGCCTACCGACATTTTCCCTAATGCGACCACGACGGAACGCGTGTTTATTCCGGGAGTGGGTAATCAGGGGAATCTAGGCCGAAATACCTTTTTTGCGCATGGCCAGAACAACACGGATATCCAGTTCTCCAAGGCGTTCCTACTCCACGAAGGCCATCGCCTGATCGTACGAATGGAGTTTTACAATCTCTTCAACCGCATACAGTGGGGATACCCGAATCAGTCGGGGCTGAATGCGACAAATACTTTTCTTCAAATAACCGAACAGCGCAATGGGCCGCGCACCGGCCAATTTGCATTGCGTTACACGTTCTAGCGAACTGTCATCTGCGCTAATCCGCATTCATCCGCGGCTCAGTAACTACTACGGTAACCCCGCCTAGTCCGGTCCTAGGCGCGGCTCCGGTAAAAGCCCTATTGAGTATCAACATCTCCTGATCTTAAATCGACTCAGGAGGAAGTTTATGAGATCGTTAGAGTTTCTAAACAAGATTCTTGCTGTGCTTCTTGTGGTTGCGCTGGTTGCCTGCGTCGCGGACACGGCAACACTCGCCGCCGGCAAGGGTAAGAAAATCGCCATTGGCGCCGCTGCGGGTGCGGGGATTGGTGGCTTGACGAAAGGGAAGAAGGGAGCGCTTCTGGGCGGAACTGCGGGAGCTGCGGGCGGTTATGCCTACCACCGAATGACAAAAGAACGGTCTGACAGGACCAAGACCGGCACTGCCAAGACAGTCGGAGCCAGCGCGGTTGCGGGTGGGGCCACGGGCGGATTGATGGGTGGCAAGAAAGGAGCCATCATAGGAGGCGCTATTGGTGGTGTAGGCGGATACCTGCTGGACAAGAAAATGAAAAAGGACCAGACGAAGCAGCAATAGCAGACTTTTAAATCGTTCCTCTCTCGGACTTCCGCTTTTTTAGGGCGGGAGTCCGTCTCCATTTTATTCTACCGAAACATTCAGTTCGAATTTCCGTCTAACTGATGAGGAGGTTCTTATGTGGACCTTGAATGTTAGACTGAAAAACTTCGTCAGTACGCTGCTTTTGGCGATGCTGGTCTGGTTTTGTGGATCGGCCGTCGCGATGGCTGCTGACTGGAGGAAAATTGGTGGCAGTGCGGCCGCAGGGGCTGTTATCGGTGGGGTTACGCGCGGGAAATCAGGAGCTGTTTTAGGTGCCATCGCGGGTGGCGCAGGTGGATATGTCTGGGACCAAGCGACCCGCGACGACAGGTACCGCTATGAGCCTCGGAGCAAGACCGAGTCGGCTGAGATTATCGGAGCCTCAACTGTGGCTGGAGCCGCCGCCGGAGGTGTCGTAGGTGGAAAGACGGGTGCGTTGATCGGCGCCGCAGCAGGAGCAGCGGGCGGGTATATTTACGACCGAAAGACAAACAATCGCGACCGAGGAATTTTCTACCGCAGGTACTAGGCGTTGACTGAAAACGGCCTTTGTCCGCGAAGCGGCGCTATTGGAGAGACGGCCCACGGGCCGTCTCTCCGCTCCAAATGTAGAAACTCCAAGTAGGCCGCTGAAAGCGGCCTGGAGACGGCCCTTAGAGCGTGTCTCCGCTCACAAAATGTAGAAACTCCATAGCGCTACAGCCACGACATATCCTGGCCTTGAATGCCGGGCATTTTCTGCGCTGCAACAGCATCCACATCTCTACAAATGCGCAGCTTGTACTGGCGGCTCGGCCGGCTTGCTTTCGCTTTGCCTACAACGCTGACGCCAGCCGTCGCGGTACACCCAGTGCGTTGATTTGCTTGAGCGCATCGTGAAAAAAACGAAGCGAGGTCAACGCCATTTCTGATGTCGGGATTCCTCGCAAACTGTGCTTGCAGTACAGTGCCGGCAGCTTGTCCCGCAATAGGTGAAAGTCGGCCACTCCATTCCTTTTCTCGGCCAGTTGCTGATAAAGGAGAGGAAACAACCCGTCGTCCCGGCGCACCAATCTGCGGTGCAGCGGCCGCGAAATGGGATGGACAAAAACGAAAAAGAAACACTCCGGCGGCAAGGGACTCAGATATGGGCGGTCCTTTTCGATCAACAAGTACCCCAGGAAAAAACCCACTTCTGTCTTGCGAGCTTCCTGATAGTAATAGGTGCCGTACAGTTCCTTTGACTTTTGAGGCCAGGGGAGAAAGCCGCTGAAGATGTTCTGTGCTTTGTTGTCGATTGAGGACAGCACTTCATCGGCAATTTGGAAAAAACGCCTTGAAATTTTCATTGAACTGTTGACTGAGGAAGGGCGCATGATAGCACCACTCCCGGAACGGGGGAATAATCAATTTTAATATTTTTTGCGTCTGAATTTTGACGGCTATAGTTAACGCCGATCACCGGAACATTGCTCACTGCTGATCAAGAGGACGTGGCCATGGAAACGCCTGAAAACGAGAGACTGCAGCAACTGTTGGTTGAAGATCGAGCGCGGGCGCTGGAGGAAATTCGAGATCTTCCCATTCCGGAAATAGCAGTTTTGATTCGAAGTCTTGCCATCGAGGATGCGGCCGAGCTGGTCAAACAGCTCCCCATAGAAATAAGTGTCGAAGTATTCGATGAGCCAACGCTGCGCCGCCGTCGAGAGCTGGTGGAACACTTGGACACCAATCTTGTCGCGGCGATCGCCGAGAGGATGTCGCCGGACGAACGAGCCGACTTCTTCGGCAATCTCGACCAGCACAAACGCGCCCATTTGTTGCGCCATCTTTCCAAAGAGACTCAGGCTGAGCTGCTGCAACTGCTCGCGTACCCACCCGCCTCTGCCGGCGGCCTGATGACTACAGAATTTGTGGAGGTTCATCCGGACCAGACTGTGGAAGAAGCGCTGGCCCATATCCGCGTCGTGGCGCGCGAAGTGGAGACCGTTTATGTGGTCTACGCGACCGACCGTGCCACAGAAAAACTGATGGGCGCCCTTTCACTGCGGGATCTACTGACGGCGGAGAACAAAAAGACCATTCAAGAGATTATGAATCCCGACACGATCGCCGTCCATACAGATACGGATCAGGAGGAGGTGGCGCGCCTGATCGCACTGTACAACTTCTTGGCGGTGCCGGTGGTGGACAGTGCCCATCGAATTCTGGGGATCGTCACGGTCGACGACGTAATCGATGTCCTTTCGGACGAACAAACAGAGGATCTGCAGAAGATTTCCGGAATCGAGCCGCTGGAGCAGCCGTACTTTCGCGTACGCATTTTCCCCATGGTTCGCAAGCGCGCGAGCTGGCTGGTGGGAATCTTTCTAGGCGAGTTATTCACCGGCACCGCTTTGAGACACTACCAGGGCCTGCTGGAAGCTGCGGTGATCTTGTCGCTCTTCATTCCGCTGATTCTCAGCTCCGGAGGCAACAGCGGCTCGCAGTCGGCCACACTGGTAGTGCGCGGTCTGGCGACAGGCGAAATCAAACTGCGGCAATGGCTGCGAGTCTTGCGAAGAGAGCTTTTCGTCGGGGGGCTGCTCGGTTTGATCCTGGGATCCGTCGGCTTTGTCAGAGCCATGACCTGGAAAGGCACTCCTCTTTCAGTTGGAATCGCCGTCGGATTGACCTTGGTGGCGGTGGTGACGGTGGGAACCCTGGTGGGAGCGATGCTTCCGATCGTTTTCAAGCGCATTGGCTTTGATCCCGCGGTTTCTTCGACGCCGTTTATCGCGACGCTGGTGGATGTCACGGGGCTGGTTATTTACTTCAACATTGCGGGCAAGGTCCTGCGTCTTTTCTGACGCTCAAATCATTGGCAGTTTTATGATCAGCCAAATTAACAGCGCGAGCGGTAGGACGATACAGAGAAGGAGCAGCGACACCATGAAGCCCACAAAAATCCAGTCGCCGGCGGTGGGCTTTGTCTGCTCGTAGACATGGCGTTCCAGCAAACGCATGTTCATCTTATTGGACTTCCAGGCAAAATCGAACAGATCACCGACAAGCGGGAACGACCCGACCACGACGTCGATCAGCACATTGAAAACCATGCGTGCCTGGATCACTTTGGGAAGGCGCATCCGAAAGCCGTGAAATAGAATTAAGCACGAAAATAGTCCGGTCAAGGTGTCTCCCAGTCCGGGTAAAAGCCCAATGATTGGATCCCAGCCGAAGCGAAATCGAGTGCCTGGAATTCGAAAAGCTTCATCCAACAAGTAACTCCAATGCCGCAGCGTCTCAAAGCTGGATTGGTACTTCGGTTCGATTCGTGTCACTGTGCCGTGGCGAATCGCGTCATCCATGGCGACTCATTTTCACGATTTCATCGAACTCGGCCTTACCGACGGGGGTAACAGCGATCCGCTGGATCTTCATGAATGTCATTCCAGCCAGCTTTTTGTTCCGCTTCAATTCAGCCAGTGGAACGGGCTTTTTGAGGCGCGTTTCGGGTTGAATATCCACCACCACCAGTTTTCCATCCTTGTCCTTCGGATCCGGATGAGGATCGGAAATCACCCGCGCGGTTCCAATCACGGCTTTGTCTGGAGCAGTGTGATAAACCAGTACTGTATCTTCCTTCCGGACGTTGCGCAGGTGCTTTTGTGCCATGCTGCCGGCGATTCCGTCCCAGCAAGCGCGCTTGTCCTTTTCCAGGTCCTGGAAACTGTAGGCTTTCGGATCGGCAAGAAATAACCAGTAGTTCATATTCTCCTCTGTTCAAAATATAAGGATACCAGTTCAGAAACCAAAATCCCAAACTAGTCGGTGCCCTTTGCCGTTGACGTTGACGTGATCGTGACCGGTTCTGGAGGAATTACATTCGCCTTGTGAACGCTGTGAACGCTCCCAGGGATTGCACCAGTGGCAGAAAATCGGAAGGAGGATTTGAAGTTTGACTCGCCATAGTGCCCAGCACAAGTCTCGCGGCCGGCGTCTTCAATTGCAGTGCCACTTTTTCAGCCAAGGCGGACCGCGCTGAATGTTCGATGCGCGGTCCCGGTAATCCAAAGAGAGCAAAAGCGGACTGAAACCTGTCCACCACCTTCATACTTCCGCAGAGCCATGGCAAGCGGGATTGCGCGCCGGCGTCCAAACGGTGATTTGTTTCACGCCAGTCGCCCTCCAGCTCGACGGCCGTCATGGCCCCTGATTTCCGCAGCACTTCCGCGAGCCGGGAGAAAAAAGAATTCCGGTCAGCGGCTTCCTCCCAGGGAACATAACAGAGGTGCGCTCCGTAGGCGCAGTGCACCGCCACTCCGATTGCAAGAACGAGCGAACAGGGATTCTTGGATGGAAACACAATCAACATCACAGGAGAGTCTCCCGGCATCCAGATAAAATTGTCGGTGGACTGAGGAGGCGGCAACCCGACGCGCGACAATTGCTCCTTTGCAAGGGCCATGCCGGCGCCCAGGGCTGAGAGTGGATCGTCACGATAGCAGGTAAGCAGCCATGACCGTGAGTCGACAGAGTAGTGGCACTGGTGTTGCAGGCGCTTGCCGGCGACGTAAATCCATGTGGGCCTTCCGCCGATACTAACTTGCACTCGTTGAAACAGGTCTGGGATTCCCTCAAGCCGGTCAAGTTGTTCGAGGTCTATTTCCCGTATGCCGTATATCTCACCCCAGACTGTGGCATTTCTTTCGAGTTTTAAAATTGGGTAGCCCTCTTCGGATCGATAAAAGCGGCCGGATACAAAATCGCTTCCCAGAAGCAATGCGTGGCGCAAGTAATAATGATTCGATTCCCCCTGCAGGAGTGTGCCGTAGACGAAAAGGCGTTGGCGTTCCAACATGGTCACCGGAGATATCCGTAGGGGCGCACGGCCGTGCACCCCTACAAGATGTTATGCACCACGTTCGTCAATTCCCGCCAGTTTTTCCCGGTCTGATGCGCAGGCCCAACTGAAAGCTGACGGGCTTGGATCCGTAGATTGGTTCAAGCGCTGCCGGGACGCGATAGAAGGTTGCATCTCCGGCCACGGCAATGCGCAGCCGGGCATCGGCGAAGACATCACGCGCATAGCCGAACGTGAATGCGCCCACGCGAAACACCGAGTCCGGAGAAATGCCGAGTAAGTCAACATGAGAGAAACGTGCCCTGCCGGCGTGGCCGAAAATGTTCTCATCGAGCAGGCCGATTTTGTCTACCAGCTCCAGCCGGGTATAAATATAATTCTTATCCAGGAAGTTGGCGGTCGATTCAAACAAGTAGGAGTTTAAATTTCCGCGCTGTTCGTGGTTGCGCCCCCAAATCAAACTCGACGCCCAGTTGCCGTCACTCCAGCTCGAATTGTGAGTAATGGAAGCTGTTGACCGGTCTACGTCGCCGAGTTCGGCAGCTTCCGGCTTCTTCAAATGGCCGTGAGAAACTTGAATAGACCAGTCTCGCGTGGGCGTAAACCAAGCACGTGCGCTCCAAGAATCGATTTTGCCCATCTCGATGTCGGCGCGGTTTTCGTCGGGCTCGGCGCCACGAAAAGCAGAGCCTTCGAAACGGAAACGCCATGCCGTCAGGCCTCCCGTGATCACTCCGTGAGCGATGTGTGTTGAATCCTGCCAGTGATGGCCGAGAGGAGCAGCCGGATTTTCAATTGCCGAGGGGCGATGCATAAAGGCGACCGGGCCCAGCGCCGGCTCGCCCACTGGTCCACCGTAGAGATGAATCGAGACCTGTTCCGTTAACGGCAGCGTGTAACTGGCAGCCAGCTCCATAAATAAATCGTGTGGGTGTTGCGCGTCAACTATGGATCTGCCTCGATAGATCTCGCCTGTCTGAAAAAGTTCGGGAAAACCGCCGTGAGGCGCTGTCAGCGGTTCGGCGGAAAACATCCCTCGCAGCATCAGCCGCCCTTCACCCAAGGGTCTCTCAGCCATCATCATCAGCCAGTTTTGAGACTCAGCCTTGGTTACACCCCGAGGGCCGCCCTGGTGATTCAATCCGACCTTAAGATCGCCATGCATCATGAGCATCCAATCGTCCTTCATCCAGTGCCACATGTAGCCTGGCGTTGATGCCGGGAGCAGGCTGGTGCCGGACGCTACGGCATGCATTGATTTGAACGGCCCGCCAGTGACTGTGCTCATCATGTCGGTCTCCCTCATTTCCGGCACTTTGCTCATGTCATGCCCGGGATGTTGCTGGGAGGCATCCATTTTGTCAGGCTTCTTCTCTTGCTGTGGCGTTGGATGCTGGTGCTGGTCGGGTTTCTTCTCTTCCTGTTGCTTTGGATGTTGGTGCTGAGCACCGGCGGCAGAAGTCTCTTCCTCGAACATTGCCTGCGGCGCCCTCTGAATCCCCGTCTCCGCTTTTGCCGCTGAGAGCGGCAAATGTGTTAGCGCCGCGGTCAAAAAAAATAATGTTGCTGCTTTCATAATTGCTCTAAATTGTTTGTCGTGAATTGGTAATCCTGGTCGGGGACCCTGCCGGCCAGGCAAAGACACCGCCTAGAGAAAAGGGATGTGCGTTGGTGATCGCTAAACGCGGAGCGGACGCGATTCGGAGGCTGGACCTGCCGAGTGGGGCGGAGAGCCGTCGAAGGAAAGACGAATGGCTGCAAATAGAAGTTTCGTTCCCGGTTCTGTCGCTGCAACGACCAGGGCGTTACACGTCTTGGTCTCAACTTGCATTTGCGTCTGGTTCTGAGGATGGAAATCCAGCATACAGTGGCGCGGGACCTTCCTCTCAGAGGAGTTCTTATCCGGACTGCGATGGTGGCAAGTCTTCTGATCTGGGGAAGGATCCATCGAGCGTGCGAGGATTATCGGATCTGCGGCAGCGCCGATCCAATTTCCCCACCTTTGCCCATTCAGAGCGCACTCGATTTCGCACTGGCCGGAATAAGTCAAGGCCAGCCCGGCGGCCAGCCCCATGAAGAGCGCAAGAACGAGGTGCAGAGTCCGTCTCATCGTTGTTGGAAGTATAGCATGTTTGTGGTGGCTGGTTTTGGCTGGATGGGGACAGACCCCACACCGCGGCAAAGCCGCAACGCAATAAAGCCGATCACGACCACGTTCACGTTCACGAGCACGTCCACGACTACGCCGACGAAAATACACGTCGCTCACGATTCGATTGGTCGTAGTCGTGGATGTTGACGTGATACCGGACCGTGAAATGCGGTCTTCTTAGTCACTTTTTGCGGGGGTCACACATCCTTCAAAACCCGAAGGGTTTAAGAGTATAGCCGGCGGCTTAGCCCGCGTCTTTTGCGGGCGACGCCGCCGGTTGGCCATCCCCCCAAAACGATCCACCCTGAAAGGGCCAAGAATTTTTCGCGACTACGACCAATCGAATCGCGAGCGATTGTGTATTTTTCGTCTGCGTAGGCGTGGACGTGCTCGTGAACGTGAACGTGGTCGTGATCGGCTTTTGATTTTCGAGGTCTGACAATAGCGCAGGGCACACTCCGCATGGAAGATCAGAAGAGACGCCAGGTGGAGTATCACGAAAGGGAACACTATTGTGCCTGGCAGCCTCGAGAGATTGACAACAGCAACCCCCTGATCGCGTGGCTGAACAGTTATCGGCTTCGCAAGATGGTGGAATTGATAGGTGTCCCCCTTGTTGGGAAAACGGTCCTGTCTGTCTGTGGCGGAGATGGGGAGGAGGCCGACTTCATGCAGCGACTGGGCGCCGTGGTCACCATGACCGACCTGTCCGCTGTTGCCGTAGAAGCCGCCCGCGTGCGCAACCCCGGGTTGCGCTGCCTGCGAATGGACGCCGAATCGCTGGCCTTTCGTGACGATTCCTTTGACTGGGCCGTGGTGCGGGATGGGTTGCATCACCTGGCCAGACCGGTCAAAGGACTGTACGAACTGGAGCGCGTCTGTCGCGAGGGCTTTGCAATCCTGGAGGGC
>DASXTB010000309.1:0-3167 GCA_036505615.1 Acidobacteriota bacterium | reverse complement strand
CTTCACCCCGGTCAAGGAGAGGAGTAGGAAGTTCCCATTGGCGATGTGGACGTAGACTTCGCTCACGGAGCGCACTCCTGGCTCTGGTCGCCAGCTGTATTTGTTGGCGGGCATCGCTTTCGAAAGCTGGTCTAAGTGTTTGCAGGTCTCTGCAAAGTCGTCCAGGTACTCGGTCTTCAGGCCACCCGCGTTCTGTCCTTGCGCGGCCGACATCGAGGATGCCAGGAATAGGACGAAAACGGCGCGACGAATCAAGGTGTTTTTCATAGCGGCGAGATGATACAGCATTTGCTCTCCACAATTCCCCAGATGCCGGCCAACCAGGAGCCGCACTGGCGGGGCCTGTATTGAAGCCAGCCAGAATCCGACTGCCAATTGTTTAAACTTACTCGACGCCCCGGGCGTGACTCATCGTTTGTGCCTGTTGGCTGAAAAACTCAACGTCCGGACTTTCCAGCAGCCTCGGTAATCGGCAGAATAGCTTCCGCTACTCAACGGGTGTTGTGTTTCGATTCTGAAGAGAGTCCACAATCCCCATTTCACAAGTGATCAGGTCGTGAGTGTAAATGATGGCTGATTGGCAAGGTATCTGGCCTTTCGATTTCAAAGCCGAATACGACTCACGGACCAAGGCGGACGGTGCGGCTATGAAGGCGAATTGCTTTTTTTGGTGGTTGGAGCAGAACATCGCCCGGCATCAATGGTCAAATAGGGTTAGTTAGTACTAATTAAGCAGTTCTACGTTTCCCTACGGTTGAGGTGAATGAAAGTGAAGCAGCGATGTGGCCCAGACGGATTTAACGGTTTAGAGAGGAACAGAACTCATCATCGCAGACGAAAGAAGCCAATGAGAGAAATGAATTAGTCCACCCGCAACTCCGCCAAGCAACATTCCATAGAACCAAACACGAATTTGATAATGTTCTATTCTCCTGCGCGTCCCACTTTCACATTTCCGCCGCACAGTGTATTAGGGGGTAATGTCCTGGCAGGCTCCGACCAGCTTCCGGGTTTGCCGGCTTTCATCGAAGAGCCACTGGCCGCGGGTGTAGAGCACGCGGATGGAGCCATCCGGGCGCAGGATGCGTTCTTTCCCTTCGAAGGGCGTGCCACGGATGACGGTTTGGTGGATCATATCTCGGATCGCCTCGCGGTCTTCGGGGTGAACGCGCTCGAGATAGTGCTCAAACGAGGGTTGAAAGGCTCCGGGCTCCAAGCCGAAGATGCGGAAAAGTTCTTCTGTCCAACGCACGGTGTCAGTCTCTGGAAGCCATTCAAAGCTACCGAAGTGCGCGATCTTCTGGGCATCAGCGAGCTGAGTTTCGCGCACGCGGAGTTCATCGTCCCTTTTCTTTTTGAGAATCGCGACAGCCGCGGTGTTCGTGACGATACCGATTTGCATCCGGTGCTTCCGATTCGGTCGTCCCGGTCTGCGGAAATACATGGCGAAGGTTCCGAGCACCCGATGCGTCTCGTCGAAGATGGGCGTTGACCAGCAGGCTTGCAGACCGTGCTCGAGGGCCAACCGGCAGTAGCGGGCAAACAGGGGATCGGTCGCGACATCTTCCACAATGACCGGCTCGCCTCGAAAGGCCGCGGTGCCACAGGCGCCGGCGACCGGCCCGATCGGTTGACCATCGATCGCTTTGGCATAGGCCTTCGGCAGACTCGGCGCGGCTACGTGGCGCAGATGGATACCGTCAACATCCAGCAGCAAGATGGACGCGAGCATGCCGAGGCTTTGCTGCTCGACAATGTGAATCAGCGTATCGAGAGTCTCATACAGGGGTTTGCCTTCCGCGATCAGTTTGAGAATGCGATTCTGCCCCAACAGCAAGTCGAGAAACTTGGGAACTTTCATCGGAAGTGCATGGACTTTCGGTTTTGTGTTTTCCACCGGATTTCCCTGTATCCAGAGTCTCTGAATTGTGTTCTAATGTGTTATCAGTTAACGGCTGACCCTGAAGTGAAGTCAACCCCTTCAGAGACATTTTCCGAAGTGCAGTAGACCCCTTCCAAGAAAGTTCGGAGTGCCAGTGGACGATAATAGCCACGCGGAACGGGCTGCTTGCCAAGCGAGCGAGACCTGCCTGCAGAATGTTGGAAAAAACCGGCTGGAGCTAGCTGTTCCAAACTGCCTAAAGACAGTGTCTGCCCCGGCGGTCGTTATGCAGGAGAAAACTACTTCGCCTGCTAAGAAGCCCGAGAATGGCCAGATCAACAAGGCTCCCCTTAAACCTCCGGTTCAGGCTCATCAAACGGCTCATTACCTTGTAGAGTTGATGTTAGTTCTTGTCGCTTGCTTCCTTGGGGTTGCCTCTCACCTCCAAGGACTCATTGCTGCAGCGCAACGACGGATGTGGTTCGCGATGTTAGTCCTGTTCTTCAGAGTACTGAAACACAAGCGTGGCAAAGGCCTCTTCCACGACTGTCCTGGGGAAAGGGGCACGTTCAAGTGCATCTCTGGTCAAACAAACCACGCATGTTAGTGGCCGACCGTTCCGAGCAAATGATCCAGGCTGTCGCAAAGATTCTCGGCAAGGAATTTGAGGTAGTGGGATTCGCGCGCGATGGTGAAGAGACGCTCAGGGCCGTAATTCATCTAAAACCGGATGTAGTGGTGATGGATATCATCATGCCGATGCTGGATGGCATTCGGGTAGTCCGGCGGTTGAGAGAGATGAATTCGCCCACTAAAACTGTCCTCTTGAGCGGACTGGAGGATCAGGAATACGTCGAAGCCTCCCTTGCAGCTGGTGCCCACGGATTCGTATTCAAGAAGCGTGTTGTCCGAGATCTTTCCCGGGGCATTCACGAGGTCTTGGCGGGAAGAATTTTTGTTTCCCCCCGGTCTCGAACCTGAACAACTTGGAGATTCGGGTTGACCCGCAACGTTAAGCAATACTCTGCCGCCGGGACATGATTTGGAATATGCAAGGAGAAATAAATGGTCGAAGTCTTTCGTCCGGGGAATATAGCGCCACACTCTGGCGTATACAGAGCAACCCACGCTCAGCAACACGCTGAGCCTCACTACGTGACCTTGCTCTTTGGAGAGAAAACTACTTCGCCCGCTAAGAAGCCCGAGAATGGCCAGATCAACAAGGCTCCCCTTAAACCTCCGGTTCGGGCTCATCAAACGGCTCATTACCTTGTAGAGTTGGTGT